>CAIYSH010000318.1 GCA_903928755.1 uncultured Alphaproteobacteria bacterium
TATTTCACCGGCAAGCTGGAGGCCTATCTGCGGGCCAAAGGGATCGCATTCCGGTTCGTGGAGATGGACACCGCCGACTTCCGGCGATGCGCCCGGCAAACGGGGGTCGCCCAGATGCCGCAATTGCAGACCCCTGAGGGGGGCTGGCTCACCGATACCACGGCGATCATTGCCGGGTTCGAGGATCAGGACATCGAACCACGGTTTGGCCCCATGACCGCCACCGGGGCCTTCCTCAGCCGCCTGCTTGAAGACGCCTTCGACGAGTGGCTCTGGCGCCCGGCGCTCTACTATCGGTGGGCCTTCGAAGAGGATAGCCGGCTGATGGGCCGCCAGATCGCCCGGACCATGTTGCGCGACCTGCCCGTGCCCCTCTGGCTCCGAAGCTTGTTGATTACAGTACGGCAGAAGCGGGAATATCTGCGCGCCGATGGCGTAACCCGCGAAAATGGCGCGGCGATTGAACGCCACTATCTGGCGGTGCTGGACATGCTGGAGCCTGTCCTGGCGGCACGGCCCTTCCTGTTTGGCAATCGCCCCTGCGAAGCTGATTTCGGCCTGTTCGGACCGATGTTCCGGCACTTTTCCCATGATCCGACCCCCGCCGCGATCCTGCGGCAGCGGGCACCGAATGTCCTGGCCTGGACAGCGCGACTGTGGACAGCAACACCGGAGACCCTGTCCGGAAGCGACCGGGTGGGGGATCCGCCCAGCGATCTGGACCCCCTGCTGCGGTGCATTGGAGAAGACTACCTGCCCTATCTGGCGGCCAATCTGGAAGCCGTCAGGACCCGGTCGGCCCGGGTGAGGTTTGAGAGTTTCGGTGCACGATTTGAAATTCCGGCCTCGCCCTATCGGGCGGCCTGCTGGCTGGACCTTCGCCGCCAGTTTGAGGGCTTGTCGCCTGCCGAGCAGTCCGCAGTCACGACACGGCTGGGCGGGGTGCCTGGCCTTGGCGGTGCCGTGTCGGACCCTGTGCTGACGCAACCGACCTCAGGTCGCCGGATCACCAACCGCCACTGGGCCTGAGGCCATGGTCGCTATCGGCAGAGCCGCGCCACCAGAAGCCGCTCAAAAGCCGCATGGTCGCGCCATGCCGTTGCAACGCGCACCGGATCTCCCGCCGGGTCGATGACGGTCAGGCCACTGTCAGCCACCTTGATCGGCAATGTCTCCATCTCGAGCCCGGCCTCGGAAAATGCCAGATAGACCGCCACCGTGTCGAACAGCACGGTCGAGCGGTCACGCCAGCGCTCGGGATTGCGGCCCACAGCGGGCAGCCACAGACGGTAGGTCTCGAGCACGGCGGCTGCCAGACTGTCTGGCCAGGCCTCGGCATGGCCCGCCACCCGGGCATAGGCCTCATTCCGCAGCACCACGGAACCGCAGGTGTCGAGCGGCGTGATGGTCTTTTCCCAAGGGGCCGCGAACACGGTCCGGGCCGCGGTCACATCGGCCAGAACATTATACTCCGGAACCGGCGCGGACTCCGGACGATAGCCCACCCGTACAGCCCCGTGCATGCCCACGAAGCGGGCCTTGCCGGCAATGTGTGGTGCCCGCCTCAGGGCCTCGGCAATATTGGTCAGAGGCCCGATCGCCAACACCACGGGCGGTTCAGCCGACGCCTCAATCGCGTCAATCAGGGCCTGGACCCCGTCGGCATGCACCGTGGGATGGGTTGCAAGGTTACGGGCGTCAGCCCAGTTCCCCTGGGGGCGGCCCTGCATGGCAGGTGGCACGCGCAAGGGCCCGCTGATCCCCAGGCCGATGGGAATGTCGGCCCGCCCGGCAACGTCCAGCAACCGCGCGCAGAGCCCGCCGCGATAGTCCGTCTCACCGCTGACAGTTGTCACCAGCCTCAGATCCAGCTCTGGCGAGGCCAGCAGCATGGCCAGGGCCCAGGCGTCATCGATATCCGTGCCGATGTCAGTGTCGAGGAGGACAGGAACGGACATTACGACCTCGCTGGAGGGTGATGCGACACAATAACCCCTTCCTGCGGTCATGTCTCCGGCCCGGTCATGGGTGCCTGGTCAGGGTTGCCGTGCGGGAAGTTTCGACGGTTTCGGGAGAAAAGTTTCCGGATAGATAGCATTCAAGGCTTGCGTCCAGACCAATTCAACCATCTAATTGAACGGGATTCCGCA
>CAIYSH010000319.1 GCA_903928755.1 uncultured Alphaproteobacteria bacterium
GATGATGGTGCTGTCTTCCAGCAAGAAGGTCATGGGCGACTTCACCTTGCCCACAGGTTTGAAGCTGGTGGGCTGGGTGGCCACCGGCGTCATGGCCTTGGCGTCTGCCGCCATGTTCGTCACCTGGGGCCGATAGGGCTTCAGCCGCCCAGCTTCAGCCCGGGATTGTCTGGCGGTAGGGTGTCCCCGCCGTTCAGGGACAGCTGCATCAGACAGGTATCGACCCATCGATCGCGCTTGAAACCGACGTTCCGCAGTATGCCCACAGGCAGGAAACCCAGTGATGCATGCAGGCCGATGGACGCCTGGTTTGCGGAGTCACCGATCACCGCGACGAGCTGGCGCAGGCCCGCGAGTTCGCAGGCCTTGATAACTTCGGTCAGGACGGCACGACCAACGCCCCTGCCGACCGCGCCCGGTGCCACATAGACGCTGTCCTCCGCCGTATAGCGATAGCTGGTCCGCGGCCGATAGGCGCTGGCATAGGCATACCCCAGGACCAGTCCCTCTGCTTCTGCGACCATGTGTGGCAGACCAAGGGCCACCACGACAGCCCGTCGCTTCAGCATTTCATCGGGCGAGGGTGGAACCTCCTCGAAGGTACCGAAACTGTGCAAAACATGGTGGCCGTAGATCGCTGCCAGGGCCTCGCCATCGCCTTCAGTCGAGGGTCGTATGATCATCCTGTTCCCAACCCCGCTCCATGGCCCAGATCGCAAAGGCATAATCCAGGGCGATTTCCTTGAGGAAGTCGAACCTTCCGGACGCCCCTCCATGCCCGGCCTCCATATTGATTTTCAACAGCACAGGCGACCCTGACGTAGTGCTGGCCCGCAGTTTTGCCACCCATTTCTGAGGCTCCCAGTAGGTGACCCGGGGATCGGACAGGCCCCCTGTCGCGAGGATTGGCGGATACGGGCGGACACCGACATTCTCATAGGGGCTATAGCTGGCGATCCGGTCATAGGCTGCAGCGTCCTCAAGGGGATTACCCCACTCGGGCCACTCCGGCGGCGTCAGGGGCAGGGTGATGTCGCTCATGGTGTTGAGCACGTCCACAAAGGGCACGGCAGCGATGATTCCCGCCCATAGGGTCGGAGCCATATTGGCCACGGCACCCATAAGCATGCCGCCTGCCGATCCGCCATAGGCCACCATCCGGCCCCGGGCGCTGTAGTTCTGGTCTGCCAGATACTCCGCGCAGGCGATGAAATCCGTAAAGGTGTTGGTCTTCTTCTCCTTCCGGCCATCCAGAAACCAGCCCCAGCCCTTGTCCGAGCCCCCGCGGATATGAGCGGTCGCCCAGACCCAACCCCGGTCTACGAGGGAAAGATTGCGAATGGAGAAGCTGGGATCCATGGCGTGGCCGTAAGAGCCATAACCGTAAAGCAGGAGGGGGGCTGAACCGTCCAGGGGCGTATCCCGCCGCATGAGCAAGGTGATGGGAACCAGCTGGCCGTCCGGCGCAGGGGCGTTCACGCGACGCGCCACATAGAGGGAGGGGTCATGGCCGGACGGGATTTCCTGGGTCTTCCTAAGGGTTCGTTCCTGGGTGACCATGTCATAGTCAAACCACTGCCTTGGGGTGGTGGGCGACTGGTAGACAAACCGGGTCAGGGTCGTCTCGTATTCATGGCCGCCGGACAGGTCGAGGGCGTAGGCCTGTTCCTCGAAAGCCACCTTATGCTCGGCTCCGGTTCGCGCCATGATCACCAGTCGGTCATTGGCGTCCACCCGCTCCGTCCGGACCAGATGGCCGGAATAGAGCGCGAAGCCTGTAATATAATGACCCGCCCTGTGGGCGACAAAGTCGACCCAGCCGGCCCGCGACGGGACCGCCGACTCTGACCGGGCAAGTTTGAAATCCACGGCGTCGCCGGCATTGGTTCGGATGATCCAGCAGTCGGTCCAGTGGTCGAGGTCGTACTTGACCCCTTCTTCACGGGGCTGGGCTACGATCGGCGCGGCGGTTGGGTCTGCGGCCGGGATCAGCCAGATCTCGGTGGTTTCCTGATTGCCCACATGGATCAGTATGTGGCTGTCATCCGAGGCGGTGCCGACCCCCAGAAACATGCCATCATCGGCCTCTTCATAGACCAGGGTGTCATCGCCGCCCCGGCTTGGTCGCCGATAGACCTTGGAGGGGCGCGCATTCTCGTCCCGCCAGATCCAGAAGAGCCAATGGCTGTCTGGCGAAAAGGTGAAGTCGCCATAGGCGCTGTCGATGGTGAAGGGCAGATCCTCACCGGTCGCCAGATCGCGGACCCTGAGGGTGTAATACTCCGACCCCTGCTCGTCGGCGGCCCAGGCATAGAGGCGATGATCGGGACTATGATGCGCTGCGCCGACCTGGAAGAAGGCCTTGCCCTTGGCCAGGGCCTCTTCGTCCAGCAGGATCTGTTCACCGTCCATGCGACCGCGCGGGCGCCGACCATGGATGGGGTGTTCTGCACCGGCTTCGTAGCGGACATAATAATCCCAGGCCCCGTCAGGGCTGGGAACGGAGCTGTCGTCTTCCTTGATCCGCCCCTTCATCTCGGCGAAGAGCTCGGCCTGTAAGGCCGCTGTGCCGCCCAGCATGGCCTCGGTATAGGCGTTCTCTTCGTTCAGGTGCTCGCGGATGTCCGGCCTGAGGGTGGAGGGATCGCGCAGGACCTCCTTCCAGTTCTCGTCCTTCATCCAGGCATAGTCATCTATACGCACCCGGTTCATCTGGTAGATGGTCTTGGGCTCGCGCTTGGCGACCGGGGGTTTCATCGGTTTCTCTCCAGAGGCGTAATAGTGAGCTGCGCCAGCTCACCCGAGTCCGGCCAGTTAGGGTATGGGACTCAATGGCCGGGATTGTCGCCCGCACTGGCGGCAATCTCAAGGTTTGCAGATTTCGCCCCCTGTTAAGGCGTGGCCTGTAATCTCCGCCCGATCCGATCCCTGAGCCCGAGACTGAAATGGCTTTCGACCTCTCCATGGCCCTGATCCACGCCACTGTTCAACTGGAGCAGCCGCTCGGCGATGGCACCCGGACTGTCGGTACGGGCTTTCTGATTGCAGATGCCGGACCGGATGGTGCGACCCGGGTCGTACTGGTCACTGCCGAGCATGTGTTTGACAGGATGCCCGGGCCTGAAGCCCGGATCGGCTATCGTACCGAGCATGCCGATGGCTCCTGGACCTATGCGCCGACCCCGCTGACCATCCGCGACAAGGACGGTCACGCCCTCTGGGCCCAGCATCCCGACAAGGACATTGCCGTCATGCGGGTCGCGGCCCCGGATGCTTTCGTGCGTGCTGCGATTCCCAAATCCTGGCTGGCGGAAGACCAGACCTTTGCAAGGCTGGCCGTGGGCCCCGGCGATGAGATGATGGCTCTGGGCTTCCCGCGCGGCTTGTCCGCCAATGGTGCCGGCTTTCCGATCCTGCGGTCTGGACGCGTGGCGTCCTTTCCCGTGACGCCCGCCAGCCTCTATCCGACCTTCCTTCTGGATTTCAGCGTCTTTCCCGGAAATTCCGGCGGACCTGTCTTCATGGTCGAGACTGCAGGGCGGCGTGCCGGCGCAGCCGGAACCCCACCGGCCCAGTTCATCGCAGGCCTGCTGAGCCAGCAGGTGGAACTCAACAAGGAGCGACTGGAGATCGGCATTGTCGTCCACGCAAAGTATATCCGCGAAGCGATTGGCCTGCTGGACAGCGGTGCCAGCCTGGTCCCGGTTACGGGCACCCCCGCGCCGCAGGTCAGGGCTGCCTCTGCGGCGGAAATGATGGAAAAACCCTAGGGCGAGAGAATCTCGACTCTGGTTCAAGGGCGTGTCATCCAATCGGTAAACACCTATCCGACGTTCCCGGGAGATGATCATGTCAGACGCCGCCGCCTACACACCGCCAAAAATCTGGACCTGGAACAAGGAGGCCGGCGGCCGCTTCGCCGCCATCAACCGGCCCATCGCCGGGCCGACGTCCGAGAAGGACTTACCGGTCGGCAATCATCCCTTCCAGCTCTACTCCCTGGGCACGCCCAATGGGGTCAAGGTGACCATCATGTTCGAAGAGCTGCTGGCGGCGGGCCATGCCGGTGCGGAATATGACGCCTGGCTCCTTGCCATCAATGGCAACCAGTTCAGCAGCGGCTTTGTGGACATCAATCCCAACTCCAAGATCCCGGCCATGGTGGACCGCAGCGGCGACAAGCCGTTCCGGGTCTTTGAGTCCGGGGCCATCCTGGTGCACCTGGCCGAGAAGTTCGGTGCCTTCCTGCCGACCGATCCAGCGGCCCGGGCCGAGTGCCTGTCCTGGCTGTTCTGGCAGGTGGGCAGCGCCCCCTTCCTCGGCGGCGGCTTTGGTCACTTCTATGCCTATGCGCCGATCAAGATCGAATATGCCATCGACCGCTATGCCATGGAGACCAAGCGCCAGATGGATGTGCTGAACCGTCACCTGGCCGACAATCGCTATATCTGCGGCGACGACTACACCATTGCCGACATGGCCATCTGGCCCTGGTATGGCGGCATGGCCAAGGGCCTGCTCTATGAGGGCGGCGAGTTCCTGCAGGTGCACGAATACACCAATGTCATCCGCTGGGCTGATGAGCTGGCTGAACGCCCCGGCGTCAAGCGTGGCCGGATGGTCAACCGCGTCAGCGGCGAACCCTCCAGCCAGCTTCATGAGCGTCACGATGCCAGCGACTTCGACCTGCGGACCCAGGACAAACTGAACCCGCCGTCCTAGGACTTTAGGGGCGGGTATAGGGGTCGTTCGGCCCGCCGATCCGCTCCAGGGTCACGGTGAGCTTGCCCAGGTCAGGGCGCACCCAGATCATGTGCCCGTCGGCGTCCAGCCGCCGGGTCACCTGGATGCCCGGAATGCCGATCGGCCGCAGGACAAAGACCTTGTCTTCAAAGGTCGCGATCACATGGATTGGCGTCTTGTAGTCAAAGGCTGACACGTCATGGACGCCGTGTTCCGCCACGCCGTCCGCCCGGGCGTCGGCAATGGTGCCGCCACCCATGTCGACAATGCGGTCACCGCACTGCTCGATCCGTTCCGCATAGCTGTAGATCCGGTCGCCCTCAGGCGGCGTGACGCCATTGCGGTCGGCCTTCAGGGTTTTCCAGATGCCCCGCAGGTCTGGCGCGCCGGCGACCAGGGGTTCCGTACAGGTCGACAGGACCGGTGCCGGAAACGTCTTGCCATAGCCCCCAGGCGGGGTGTGAGCCACCGGGATGTCGTCGGCCCTGACAAGCTTTGGCTTGGCGTTGGCGCTACCGGCCAGCAGAACAAGCACGCATCCGGCGACAGCGGTTGCAGATTTCATGGAAATTTCCTCAGGGATCCGGAATGGATGGGGCAGGCGGTCAGTTGGGCACGTCGCGGCTGCGTTCCAGCTGATCCTGGTCCTTCAGTCGTCGCGCTTCCCATTGCTCAGCCGTGGCGCAGGTCGTTTGAGCCATGAGCGAGCCTGTGGGCGTATCTTCGACGCAGACAAGCTTTGGTTTTGGAGGTTTCGACGGCTTGGCGGGTTTGGCAGCGGGCGGCGGCACAGTGGCTGCAGCCTCAGGGGTTTCCGCTGACCCGAGGGCGAGGGCCAAGGCCAAGCCAAGAGCAATCATTTTTGTTTTCCTCCGGTTTCACTGAGCATGAACCGGCCTGGACACGTATTCAACTGACGTTGTGCTGTCGGTCCTGGCCTGTAAAGGTCCCGATATGAGCGCAAGTGAAATACTGCCCCTCTACCAGCGGCATGCTGCGGCCTGGGCCCAGGCCCGG
Organism: uncultured Alphaproteobacteria bacterium; assembly: GCA_903928755.1. Lineage (GTDB taxonomy): Bacteria > Pseudomonadota > Alphaproteobacteria > Caulobacterales > Caulobacteraceae > Phenylobacterium. Next base: position 5,761 of record CAIYSH010000319.1, read on the forward strand.
GCCGAGGGGGCTCAGCATCATGAAGCCCACTGGCTTGCTCCTTTCCTTGGGCTCGTCCCGACCGGCGGGAGGGTGCTGGACCTCGGTTGCGGCACGGGCGCGCCGATTGCGCAGCGCCTGGTTGCTGCGGGTCTGCGGGTGACCGGGGTCGATGGAGCCCCGGCCATGGTCAACCTGTTCCGAACCAACCTGCCCGGAGAAGAGGCCATCCTCGCCGACATGCGCAGTCTTGATCTTGGCCGAAAATTCGAGGGCCTGATCGCCTGGGACAGCTTCTTCCATCTGGACCATGCCGCCCAGGCCGCCATGTTCGGGATCTTTGCAAACCACACGGCCCCTGGCGCGCCCCTGATGTTCACCAGCGGGCCGGAGCACGGCATTGCCATGGGGGCGTTTCAGGGCGAGCCACTGTTCCATGCCAGCCTGAGCCCGGAAGCCTATCGACAGGCCCTGGAAACCCACGGTTTTCGGCTTGTTGCCCATAAATCAGAAGATCAGCAGGCGGGCGGACGCACGGTTTGGCTGGCGCAAATGACCTGATCAGGGTTCAAATAGGCCTGCGGGGATATCTTACCGCCCCGTGACCCACTGGCCTGTCTCCAGGAGAAGAGAAATGGACGATCGTTTCACCCCGCAGGATGTGGAAACCTGGCGCCGTGAAGGCTGTGCGCCGATCCACAACTTTTTCACGCCCGCAGAGGTCGCCGCCGTCCAGGCCGATTTCATCAAGGTGTTTGGCGGGTCTGAGAAGGCTTCCGATCCTCTGGACAAGAAGCACGACGGCCAGGTGGGGCGGTTTCACAGCAGCCAGTTTCTGGGCATCCAGCCCGTGCCGATCGATTGTTCCCCGGCGCTGAACCTTATCGGCGTCCATCCGGCCCTGACCGAATTCGCGAAGCAGGCGCTGAAGACCGACGAGGTCTATCTCTACCAGTGCCAGTCCTGGGCCAAGTTCACCGGCGAGTCCGACTATGACCAGCCCTTCCACTGCGACTTCGTCAATCACACCCTGACGGTCCCGTCGGAGGACGAGGCCCTGAATTCCGTGACCATCATGTGCTATTTCAGCGATGTCACTGAAGCCCATGGCCCCATGCACTACGTGACCCGCCCAGACAGCCTGACCGTGGCCGGGCCGGATGCGACCTTCGATCAGGACCCTGCAAACCATGCCCGGCTTCAGGCGGGGCTCAAGCCCATGTCCAAATCGACCGCCAGTCCGGCGGGCTCCATCGCCCCCTATGCCATCGACGTCTATCACCGGGGCACCAACATGACCGCACCGGGCGGGGTGCGGTATGCGGTGATGGTCTGCTATCGGGCCGCCAGCGATGACTCCATCGGCTTCCACGCCTGGCCGTTCCACCACACCAGGCCCTGGGGAAACATCTTCAATCACGCCACGCCGGACCAGCTGGCCTGCTTCGGCGTCCAGCGGCCGGGCCACCCCTTCTGGACCGAGGAGACCCTGCGCCGGGCCCAGGCCCGCTATCCCGGCTGGGATCTTGGTCCCTATCGCGCTGCTTTGAAGGCGCAGGCCGCATGAGCATGGATGTCGAGAACTACATGCGCCTGGGGCTGCACCTGCCTCAGGACATGTTCGCCAATGGCCATTCCCCGGCCGAGTTCGTCGCCTATCTCCAGCACGCGGGGGACGCGGTCTATCATCCCTGTCCCGAGGCCTTCCCCAGGGATGAGGTTCCGAAGGGCGAGGTGTTCCGCCATGCCGACTGGGACCGGACGGCGATCTATCCCGGCACTTTGCGTGTCATTTCCGTCTACATCCCCCACGGTCTGGATCGCAGCCAGCCGGTCCGGGTCATCATTTTCAATGATGGTGCCGGCTATCTGGCACCCAAGGGGCCAGTCCGCGCCGCCCAGGTCCTCGACAGCCTGCACGCCGCCGGGGAAATTGCGCCGACCGTCGGGGTCTTCGTCAATCCCGGCCATGCCCCGACCGATCCGGCCCTCAGCCGACAGGAGATCGCCGAGGCCGCCAATCTGCAGCGCCGTTTCGAATATGACAGCCTGACCCCCGATTTCGGCCGGTTCCTCAAGGACGAAGTCCTGCCCTGGGTCGCCGCAGAGCACGGCCTGACCTTTTCAGAGGACCCTGCCCACCGCACGGTCTGCGGCATCAGCAGCGGCGGCATCTGCGCCTTTACCTGCGCCTGGGAGTTTCCCGACAGCTTTGGCCGGGTGCTGAGCCATTGCGGCTCCTTCGTGAACATTCTGGGCGGGCACAACTACGCCTACATGGTCGGCGTGACGCCCAGAAAGCCGATCCGGGTCTTCCTGCAAAGCGGCGCCAACGACGCCTGCAACGTCAACGGCGACTGGCCCCTGGCCAACCAGGCCCTGGCCAAGGCCCTCAGCTTTGCGGGGTATGACAACCGGTTCGAGTTCGGCACCGGCGCCCACAATCTGAGGCACGGCGGGGCGGTGTTTGCGGAGTCGCTGCGGTGGTTGTGGCGTTAGGGTGCCAGGAAAGGATTCAGGACCACAGCGTTCAGGTCTGCAATGTCCGATGTGTTGCGCGTGACCAGGACCAGATCGTGAGCCACTGCTGTCGCCGCCAGCAGCCCATCTGTGGTCGGCAGGGTCCTGCGGCTTGAAAGCCGTCCCCAGACATCAGCCACCATCCGATCCACTGGAATAGTGCTGTCGGAGTAGCCTTCAATCAGGTTTTCGAGCCAGACTTCCAGCTCAGCCGCCCTCTCCGGCGACTTCGGCCGGATGATTTCTATGCCCCGTCGAATTTCCCCAAGGACAAGGGTCGAGATGAACAGCTCATCGTCATCGACGGAGGCAAACCACGCTGCAACGGCAGGATGACAGCGGTCTCCCTTGCGAAGTTCTGAAATGATGTTTGTGTCGAGGAGATACTTCAAAGATCGATGTCGCGATTGAGATCCCTAACGCGTTCCAGATCAATGCCTTCAAGGGGCGCTGAGGCCAGCAGGGCCTTGAGCCCTGTGGCATGGGGTTGGCCAAATCGCGTCAGCAGGATGCGGCGGGTCTCCTCGCCCTGGCGAGGGTCATTCAGGGCCGCGATAACGCGCCGGACGAGGGCGACATCGCCCCGCGCAATCTGAACTTCAACACGTGAGCGCCCCAGGGCCTTTTGCCGAGTGCGATGTTTTTCAAGTGTAGTTGCAGAGGTCACCGGCTGGACTCCAGAAATTTCCGGAAATATATCAAAATTTCCGGAAATTTCAAGTCGGCGGTGAGCCCCCCGGCCATCGCACCGCGACGCCGGGGGCTGAACCCTTAGCCGCCGTAGACGACGGAAATCGTCTCGGCGATGCAGGCGGGTTTGGCTTCGCCTTCGATCTCGATGGTGCACTCGTTCTTCAGCTGCATGCCGCCGGCCTTGGGCTCGGCCGAGAGCAGCTTCTGGCGCATGCGCACGCGCTTGCCGACCCGGACCATGTTGATGAAGCGGACCTTGTCCGAGCCATAATTGATGCCGCGGGTGACGCCCTTGATGGGCAGCATGCCGGCACCCAGGAAGGGGATCAGGGACAGGGTCAGATAGCCGTGGGCGATGGGGCCGCCGATTTCGCGGGTGGCGCGCTCGACGTCCACGTGGATCCACTGGTGGTCGCCGGTGGCTTCAGCGAACTGGTTGACCCGCTCCTGGCTGATCTCCACCCAATCCGACACGCCGACTTCCTGGCCGACCAGACCCGCCAGGTCCGAAAATTCAACGGGGTTCATATGTCTCTCCCTGAGATTTGAAACTTGAGCCTCCGGCTTAGCATTGCCGGGCGAAGGCGCAAGGGAGCTTTGCGGATCGGGCCCGTGCGGGGAAGCGCATACCGAAAAGTGTGAAGCGGTTTTCGGAGCATATGCGCGCCAAAAAAGAAATCTAGAGCGCCGATCTGATTTCATCAGGTCGGAAAACGCTCTAGAGAGAGGGCCTTACTGGAGACCCCTATGCAACGCGCGCTCAGCGTCAGCCGGATGACCGGCACCAAGTTCACCTTCCCCGACTGGTATCAGGCCATTGTCCGCGAGGCCGATATGGCCGAGCCCTCGCCCGTGCGCGGCAGCATGATCATCAAGCCGTGGGGCTTTGGCGTGTGGGAGCGGATCCAGCAGGTCATGGACCGGCGGATCAAGGCCCTGGGGGTCGACAACTGCTATTTCCCCCTGTTCATCCCCCTGAGCTTCTTCGCCAAGGAAGCCCAGCATGTGGACGGCTTCGCCAAGGAAATGGCGGTGGTCACCCACCACCGGCTGAAGATGATCGACGGCAAGCTGACGCCCGATCCCGAGGCCAGGCTGGAAGAGCCCCTGGTGGTTCGCCCCACCTCTGAGACCATCATCGGCGACGCCTTCTCCCGCTGGATCAAGAGCCACCGGGACCTGCCGCTGAAGATCAACCAGTGGGCCAATGTGGTGCGCTGGGAAATGCGCACCCGCCTCTTCCTGCGGACGTCGGAATTCCTCTGGCAGGAGGGCCACACCGCCCACGCCGACAAGGAAGATGCACTCGCCTCCACTCTCGAAGCCCTGGAAATGTACCGGGTGTTTTCCGAGACCATTCTGGCCATGCCGGTGATCGCCGGGGAGAAGCCCGAGAACGAACGCTTCCCCGGCGCTGACGCCACCTATTCCATCGAAGCCATGATGCAGGACGGCAAGGCCCTGCAGGCCGGCACCTCGCACTATCTGGGCACCAGCTTTGCCAGGGCCCAGAACATCCGCTTCCAGAATGACGCGGGCGAATTGGCCTATTGCCACACCTCCAGCTGGGGGGTTTCGACCCGTCTGATCGGCGGGGTGATCATGACCCACGGCGATGATGACGGCCTGCGCCTGCCGCCCGCCATCGCGCCCCGCCAGATCGTGGTCGTGCCCATGCTGCGCGACAAGCCCGAGGACGCAGACGTCCTGGCCTTTGGTCAGGCCCTGGTGGCCCAGCTGAACGAGACCTTGGCGCTCGGCGAGCCCATCCGCGCCCTGCTGGACACCAAGGCCCAGAAGTCGGCGGAAAAGCGCTGGAACTGGGTGCGCCGCGGGGCGCCGATCATTGTCGAGCTGGGTCCCCGCGATGTGGCCGCCGGCATGGTCAGCTTCATGCGCCGGGACGACCTGCGCGATGGCGACAAGGTCAAGAGCCAGGCCCTGCCGCGCGATGCGTTCGTGGCCGGGGTTCCGGCCCTGCTCGCCCAGATCCAGCAGGCCCTCTATGACGAGGCCAAGGCCCGCCTGGATGCCAATATCGTCCGCGACGTCACCACCTTCGAAGGCCTGACCGAGTATTTCGGTGCTGCCGCTGATGATGACGAGGACACCCTCGCCTTCAAGGGCTGGGTCCGGGTTCCCTGGTCGCGGCCGACGGGGCAGGCTCTGGAAGAGGTGGACAAGCGCCTCAAGGCCCAGAAGCTGACCATCCGCAATGCGCCCATGGACCAGCCGACCAGCTTCGGCGACTGCATCTTCACCGGTGCCCCTGGGGTGGAAGAGGTTCTGATCGGGCGGTCTTACTAGGGCAGGTGCAAAGTCCACATGCCGGTCATACCGGCGCAGGCCGGTATCCAGATGCATCCACGGAGTAAGCCGGAGAGACCGGGCTCCGGGCCCTGACCCATCGCCGCGCCCTATGACCTGGACCCCGGCCTCCGCCGGGGTGACCGGGGGGTGGGCGGTGTCGTTCTGTCTTCGGTCATACCGGCGCAGGCCGGTATCCAGATGCATCCACGGAGTGAGCCGGAGAGACCGGATTCCGGGCCCTGACCCATCGCCGCGCCCTATGACCTGGACCCCGGCCTCCGCCGGGGTGACCGGGGGTGGGGTGGCCCTAGAAGAACACCTTGCGCAGGCTGAATTTGATCGTCCGGCCTGCGGGGTCGAGATAGGCGGCTTGGTAGCCAGAGGGTGTCGCGCCGGTGGCGTCGCGAACATCCTGATGGGCATCGAACAGGTTGCTGATCGACACTGAGGCGCGGCTCGCCCTGAGCCAGGGATGGGCCTTGACCAGCTTGGGCTGCTGGCCCAGGTCGGCGAACAGGCTGAGATTTATCTTGGCGATGTCCGAGAAGCGCAGGTCGGTGGTCGGGGTGGTGCCCTTGACCCGGGTGGCGCTGGTCCAGTCGGCGGTCAGTCTGCCGCCCACGCCGTCCTTGAATATCCCCGCCTGGACCTCCACCAGATTGCGGGCCTGACCACCGGCATTTCCCGCTGCCGCGCCGTTCAACTGATCCAGCACAGGGCCGCCGACCCGGGTCAGTATGCGGTCCTGCAGGACAATGGTGTCATAGATGGCAAACTGCATCCGCCCCCCTGGGGGGCCACCAAAGCCGCCACCAGGACGCAAGCCGCCGGGCGGACTGCCGGATGGGCGGGCCCCACCGCTAGCTCCCGTTCCGCCTGGAGGCCTCGGAAAGGCACCGGGCGTCGGCTGTGGGCCTACAGGTTGAGAATAGTTGAGCCCCAGCTTCAGCTCCCGCCGATCTTCCTGGGCGAAATTGACCGGCCGGTTGTCGATGGAGATCAGGTCCCCCACGCCATTGCGCACAAACCGTCCCGGGAAGGCGGCCTCGACCTCAGCCGTGGCGGCGGGGAGGGACCCTGTCGTGTCAGCATTGCGCGAGGCGGCATAGTTGGCTGAGAAGGTCAGGTCCTTGTCGGTGACAGGCCTGTAGGTCAGGCCGATTTTAAGGGTCTTGCGGTCGTCGGCCTTCAGCGCGGTATTGCCGCCGTCCAGCCGGGTGATGTCGACGGTCTTTCCCGTGGCATAGTCAAAGACTCGAACCCCCGGCGTCGCCACCAGGGGATCACCGATCTGCTGCAGGGTCGGGGCGTCGTGATCCTGGTTCTGGGAAATGATCAGATTGACCCCGGTCATGGGGCTCCAGTTGGCACCATAGCCAATGGAGGTCAGGGTGCCGAAGCCACTGATCGGCGTGATATTTCCATTGAGGTTCAGGGACAGGGATCCGATGTTCTGAATCCCCCCGCCATTGGTGCTGGCAATGGGGATGTCGATATTGCCCTGGGCCAGCTGGGCACTGCGGCTGAAATCGCCACTCAGCCGGGTTCCCGACCGCACCGAGGCGGTGCTCAGCCGGGTTTCCGTGGTTCCCAGATTGAAGCTCAGCCGCACATCCCCTGCAGGAATGTGGAGCAGGGGCCCGGATGCCTGAAACTGCATATTGCCGACATCTGTCCGCGAGCGGGCGGTATTGTCGGCCCTGGCTATGATCAGGCTGTCGGCCAGCTTGCCCCGGGGATCGACGGTTGGGCTCAAGCTGTTCAGGGCCGCCTGCAGGGCAGTGGGGTCGATACCGGTGTCGCTCTCGGTGTGACTCTCGGCATGGTCATAGGCCGCCGTCGCCGACAGTCGCCACTTACCCTGATCCTTGTTCACCACCCCGCCCAGACGGCCGGTCCAGCTGTGATTTGACTGGATGAGGGGGCCATTATTGTCCACATAACGCAGGACCGGCAGGGGCGTGGCTGCGCTGTTGAACGGGCTGAAGCCGGGCACCGACAGGCTGACCAGTGGCAGGCCAAGCCGGGACTCCCGTCTGTTGTCCTCAAGGGTCGCATTCACGGTCGTCGCCATGCCGCCGAGCGTGGCGCGGCTGTAAACCGCGTTCAGACTGGCTGAGCTTGTCTGGGGCGACAGGCTGCGGTCGCGGCGCAGGTCCTGCAGGCCAGACAGGCCGATGGTGGTGACCGGGGTTGCGGGAACCAGGTCGCGCTCATTCTCGGTCAGACCGGAATTGGCCGATGCCTTGAGGTTCAGGTTCAGGCGGTTCTCGCCCATGATCTTCAGATAGCCCAGATCGGCCGAGCCATTGATGAAGCCTCCTGCCGTGGCACCGCCGCCCTGGACTTCGAGAATTTTCGCCCGGAAGCGAGGGCGCAGGACGAAGTTGATCACCCTCTGGTCGGCCGGATAGCCGAATTTCAGCGCAGCCTCAGACGGCAGGATGTCCACCCGCAGAATGGCCTCGGCAGGCAGGTCCCGGATTTCATTGAAGCCCGACACCCGGCGCCCGGCAACCAGCACCACCGGCATGCCGCCGCGCCGCCCGCCCACACTGCGCAGCTGGGGCGCCAGCTCGGCCAGCAGGCTGGCGGCCGAGGTCACCCCCATGGCGCGGATTTCAGCGGGCGAGATCTGAACCTCAGCCTTGACGTCACCGACTACGGCACCCGGATCGGCCCGCGCCCCGGTGACCACCAGTTCGGAGACTTCGGGCGGGTCCTGGACAGGCCCCGCGGGCTTTGTCACGGCCTGGGCCTGGGCCGCAGGGGACCAGATGCCGCAAAGAATGATCGCTGCGCCACACAGAGCGCGTTGCCGGGTCGAAATCATCAGCAATTCCCATGATCGCGCCACCTGGAAGCCGGGGAGGAATTGGCGGCGCGACGAGTCAGTCTTGTGTGACCCTATATGGGGACGATTTTAAGTCCGGGTTATTTCCGTGCGGACATCTTGGCAAGGGACGACCTTAACTCCCCTAAACGATCTTCGAGCCTTCCTTGCCCCAGTAAGCGTCCCGGATCAGGCGCTTGTAGAGCTTGCCCGTCGGGTGGCGGGGCAGTTCGGCCATGAAGTCTATGACCCTTGGCGACTTTACGTGGCTGAGGTTGGCCCGGCAGAAGGCCATGAGCTCGGCCTTGAGGTCATCGCCCGCGTCAGCCCAGATCATCGGCTGGATGACGGCGATCACCTGCTCTCCCATTTCTTCGTGCGGACCGCCCACCACGGCGGCGTCGGCCACCTTGGGATGGGTGA
>CAIYSH010000320.1 GCA_903928755.1 uncultured Alphaproteobacteria bacterium
ATCTAGGCTCGATCCTGACCTTACCAATGCCTGGCTGATCGTCGGCGATATACTCCAGGCGGCAGGTGATACCGATGGTGCCAGGCAGGCCTATGGCAAGGCAAAGCCGGGATCAGCTGAATACGGGTCGGCGCAGGCCAGACTGATCTGGTCATATCAATCTGCCAAGGACCCTGAGATGGCCCTTACCCTGGCCCGGGCCTTTGCCGTCAAGGGGGGAGCCGAGGCTAAGATCACGCTCGCAGATATCCTGCGGGCCAACGGGAAGTTCGAAGATTCGGCCGAAGTCCTGACTGAGGTTCTGGGGTCGCCCCCCGACTGGCGGCTGCTCTATGCACGCGGGGTCTCCTATGATCGTGCAGGGCGCTGGAAGGACGGGGAGACGGATCTGCTGGCAGCACTCAAGCAGCAGCCGGATAACCCGGAGATCCTGAATTATCTGGCATATTCCTGGATCGACCGGGGCGAACACCTGGATACGGCCCTCGGCATGATCCAGAAAGCGGTCGGCCAGACCCCGCAGTCAGGTGCCATGGTAGACAGTCTCGGCTGGGCCTATTTCCGGCTGGGTGACTACAAAAAAGCGCTTGAGATCCTCGAAAGAGCCATTGATCTGGAAGCCGGCGATCCTGAAATCAACAATCACCTGGGCGATGTCTACTGGCGTGTGGGTCGCAAGGACGAGGCTGTGTTTCAGTGGCGTCGGGTGCTGACACTGAGCCCCGATGAAAAGCTGAAGGCCGATATCGAGAAGAAGCTGTCGGCGGGACTACCTGAGCCGGGCTCCCAGCCGCCCCCTCGCACTGGCGACTGAAGGTCTCATGGCGGTGACCTACCTGGCTCCAGCCAAGGTAAACCTTTTCCTGCATGTGGGCGCTCCGGCTCAGGATGGCTTTCATCCCGTCTGCAGCGCCATGGTGTTTGCAGACATGGGCGATGTTGTTTCCATCGGAGGCGGGTCCGATCTTTCGGTCTCCGGTCCTTTCGCGATGGCTCTTGAGGGTGGGGGCGAAAATCTAGTAACCCGGGCCCTGGCGGCTTTTGAGCCGCATCTGGCACGCCCGGTCGGGCTCCACCTGGAAAAGCGGTTGCCTGTGGCTGCAGGCCTGGGGGGAGGCTCCAGCGATGCAGGCGCAGCCCTGCGCCTGCTCCGCGATGTCCATGCACCATCAGTTACCGATCGTGCGCTCGAGGAAATTGCAGCAAGGTTGGGCTCCGATGGTGCGGCCTGCCTTTGGGCCCGCAATGTGCTGTCCGAGGGGCGGGGCGAAAGGCTGTCGCCCTGGCCGTCCATGCCCGAACTCCATGGGGTTCTGGTCAATCCGGGCATCGGGGTTTCGACCCCGGCAGTCTATCGGCGATTTGACGAATTGGGCGTCTTTTCCGATGTGGTCGCGCCTGCGCGTCCTGCGGCCTTTGCCGACATCGCGTCCCTGATCGGATGGTTGAAGACAACCCGTAATGACCTTCAGGCTGCCGCCCTGTCCCTGGCCCCTGAGATCGGGACTGTGCTGAGTGAACTTGAAGGAAGTTCACTTGTGCGGCTTGCCCGGATGTCAGGATCTGGCGCGACCTGTTTCGCGCTTTGCGGGGATCAGGATGCCGCCCGGCAATTGGGCTCGGACCTTGCCCGCACCCATCCAGGCTGGTGGGTTCAGGCCTGCAGGTTGTCCTGATCCTGAAATGAAAACGGGGGCCGTCATGGCCCCCGTTCCCATACTCACGAACAGTCTCCAGTCTATTCGTGCAGGGCTTCCCCGTGCAGAGCCAGATCGAGACCCTCAACCTCAGCTTCCTCGGAAACCCGCAGGCCCGTGGTGAACTTGCAGATGTAGAGGATGACGAGGGTGGCAACTGCCGTCCAGGCCATGGTGATGATGACACCCTTGGTCTGGATCAGCAGGCTGTGATCCTTGCCCAGGGCATTGATCGCAGGGTCAGCAAGAACGCCGGTCAGGAGCGCACCGGCAATACCGCCAATGCCGTGAACGCCAAAGGCATCGAGGCTGTCGTCATACTTGAAGATACGTTTGACCCAGACCGCGCTGAGATAACAGATACCGCCCGCGATAATGCCGATGATCAGGGCACCCTGCGGATTGACGAAACCTGCAGCGGGTGTGATCGCAACCAGACCGGCGACGGCTCCCGACGCGAGCCCCAGCATGCCGGGCTTCTTGCGCTCAATCCACTCCACAACCATCCAGGCGAGCGCTGCTGCAGCCGTGGCCACCTGGGTGTTCAGCATGGCGGCCGACGCAATACCATCAGCAGCCCACTCCGAACCGGCGTTGAAGCCGAACCAGCCAACCCACAGAAGGCTGGCCCCGATCATGGTGTAGACCAGGTTGGACGGTGCCATGTTTTCGCTGCCATAGCCCTTGCGCTTGCCGAGAACCAGGGCGCAGACCAGACCGGCAACACCGGCATTGATGTGAACCACAGTGCCGCCGGCGAAGTCGAGAACGCCCATCTTGGAGAGGAAACCGCCACCCCAGACCCAGTGGCAGACCGGCGCATAGACGAACAGAGACCACAGGGTCACGAAGAGCAGCATGGCCGAGAACTTCATCCGTTCGGCAAACGCACCGCAGATGAGGGCCGGCGTGATGATCGCGAAGGTCATCTGATAGGTGATCCACAGCATTTCAGGCAGGCCCTTGGCTGCTGCATAGGCCGTGTCAACCGTTACGCCACCCAGGAAGAAGCTCTTGAAGCTGCCAATGTAGGGCTGCAGCCCTTCGCTGTCATTGAACCCAAAGGCCAGGCTGTAGGTCGCCACCATCCAGATCACCGTGACGAGGCAGGTGATCGCGAAGGACTGGGCTACCGTGGCGATGATGTTCTTGCGGCGGACCATGCCGCCATAGAACAGGGCCAGGCCAGGTATGGTCATCAGCAGGACCAGGGCGGTCGAAGTCAGGATCCAGGCTGTCCCGCCACTGTCGAGTTCCAGCTTCACCTGGTGAGGCAGCAGGGCAACCGCCGGGGCTGCAGCTTCCGCCGCGGCCGCAGGTGCCGCTGCCTCTGCGACAGGGGCCGCCGTTTCCGGGGCCGGAGCCGGAGTGGTCATCGCGTCAGCGGCCGCAGGTGCCGCGGCTACCGTCGGCGCTGCAGCGTCCTGTGCGATGGCGGAAGCCGCGAACGGTGCTCCTGCCAGGGTGGCTGCCAGGACAAGTCCTGCAAGCCTGTTCATTCCAAAGAGCTTCATATGTCTATCCCCAGGTCCTGATGCGTTAGAGGGCCGCGGCGCCGGACTCGCCGGTCCGGATGCGCACGGCGTCCTCGACATTGAGGACAAAAATCTTTCCATCACCGATCTTGCCGGTCGAGGCAGCGGCCTTGATGGCATCGACCACCTTGGTGGCGGCGCTGTCATCGATCACGGCTTCCAGCTTGATCTTGGGCAGGAAATTCACCTGGTATTCAGCCCCGCGGTAGATTTCGGTCTGACCCCTTTGGCGGCCGTAGCCTTTGACTTCGGAGACCGTGAGTCCTTCCACACCAGCTGCGACGAGCGCTTCGCGCACCTCGTCCAGTTTGAAGGGTTTGACGATCGCAACGATCATTTTCATCCGTTCGCTCCCGCTCGACACAGAGGGCTGCCCTGGCCGTGCCTCAATTGTTCCAAGCCGATCCAGAACGGATGGCCAGACCACGCTATCGGGCCTCTTGACAATTGTGCCGGCGGGAAGACCGCAATGCTCGAAAAACGGTCAAAGCGCCTCATAAAAAGGCTGAATGACTTTCAAATGCATATTTTTTGAGCTCTATCCAGGCCTGTGGCCTGCTTGAAAACAGAGCATCTCAGCCCGTCCTCGGTCGTAACAGCCAGGAAAATGCGATCTGACCCTGAACAGCCGTAGTCAAAACCATCAGGCCTCGCTAAGGGCAGGTCAGAACCATCTCCAGCGAGGATCTGTATCTTATGAAGCGCTTCCTGACCGTTGTGGCCATGACCGGATTGATGTCCGGTGTTGCATTTGCCCAGACCCCTGCGCCGGCCGAGACCGCCTCTGTTCCTCCGGCAGCACCCGCCTGGGTACCGGTGGCGCCCGCTGGTGACGTGATCGACACCCTCAAGGCATCCGGTCAGTTTACGATCTTCCTGCGGTCGGCAGATGCCGTCGGTCTGACGGCCTTTGTGAAGACCCTCAAGGATGTCACCGTTCTGGCCCCGACCGATGCGGCTTTCCGGAGCATGGCACCTGCCGACATCCAGGCACTGATGGCGCTGGCCAATCGTGCGGAGCTCCAGCGGACTGTGCTCTATCACTTCATTCCCGTGCGTGTGGTGACGGCCGATTTTGCCGGGGCCGCCCGGACGGCCATGACCCTGGCTAAACTGCCCGTGGAGATGGAGGGCGGTTCGCCCCCCGGGGTTAACGGTGTGACGATGATCCAGTCAGACATTGCTGCCACGAATGGTGTCATTCATGTTCTTGGCAAGGTTCTCTCTCCGAGTGCGGCACCTGCACCGATCGTAGTGCCGGAAGCGTCTGCCCCGGCGGCTAAGCCGAACTAGAGTCTTTCCCTCACGAAAGCTTGAAGCCTCGGTCGGCGGGCCCTATGGTCCGCCGACTTTTTTGCGGTTGCGAAGCAAGGCCATGTCGAACAAGAAGCCGCTGTCCTTTCAGGGTCTTATCCTGAAACTCCATGACTATTGGAGCGCGCAGGGGTGCGTGATTCTGCAACCCCATGACATTGAGGTCGGTGCCGGTACCCTGCATCCGGCGACGGTGCTGCGCGCGTTGGGCCCCAAACCCTGGCGTGCAGCCTATGTGCAGCCCTCGCGTCGTCCGGGCGATGGTCGATATGGCGAAAATCCGAACCGTCTGCAGCACTACTACCAGTATCAGGTCATCCTGAAGCCGAACCCTGAAAACCTGCAGGAGCTCTATCTCGGCAGTCTGGAAGCGATCGGCCTTGATACCCGCCAGCATGACATCCGGTTTGTCGAGGATGACTGGGAAAATCCGACAGTCGGGGCCTGGGGGCTCGGCTGGGAGGTCTGGTGCGACGGCATGGAAGTGACCCAGTACACCTATTTTCAGCAGGTCGGGGGACTGGATGTCTGGCCCGTGGCCGGAGAGCTCACCTACGGCCTCGAGAGGCTGGCCATGTATATCCAGAATGTCGATCATTTTACGCAACTCGCGTTCAATGATCCGGATGGTCCGGCCCCCATGACCTATGGCGACGTCTTTCTGGAAAATGAGCGGCAGCAATCCGAGGCCAATTTCCATCTCTACGATGTCGACACCCTGAAGCGTCAGTTCGAGGATATGGAGGCCCAGGTTCCCAGGCTGCTTCAGGGGCGTGGGCCACAGGGGCAGGCAACCGTATTGCCTGCCTACGACCACGTGCTGAAGGCCAGTCATCTGTTCAATCTTATGGATGCCCGGGGCGCGATCGCGGTTGCAGAGCGCCAGAGTTATATCGGGCGGATCCGGGACCTGACCAAGATGTGCGCAGAGGCCTGGGTCGCCAACGAGGGCGGCAATGCACCTGCGACGCAGGCGGAGAAGGCCTGACCCATGCCACAGCTGCTGATCGAGCTTTTTTCTGAAGAAATCCCCGCCCGCATGCAGGTTCAGGCTGCCCGTGATTTCGAGCGTCTTGCCCGGGAAAAGCTGGCGGCCGAGGGGTTGCTTCCGGAAGCCCTGAAGACGTTCTCAGGCCCGCGTCGCCTGACCCTGGTGGCCGAGGGCTTGCCCGCTGCACAGGGCGACCGACATGAAGAACGCAAGGGACCCCGCGTTGGCTCCCCAGATGCGGCCATGTCGGGCTTCCTGCGATCGACTGGCCTGAAGATGGCTGATCTGGTGGAGAAGGACGGGATCTGGTTTGCCCAGCTTCACCGCGTCGGCCGTCCGACGACCGAAATCATCGCACAGATGATGGACGAAATCGTCCGTAGCTTTCCCTGGCCCAAGTCCATGACCTGGGGGAGGGGAACCCTCCGGTGGGTCCGGCCGCTCAAACATATACTCTGCCTGTTTGATGGTGAGCGTGTTCCCTTTACGATCGATGAGGTCGAGAGCGTGGACTTTACCCGTGGCCATCGGTTCATGGGCTCGGGTCGTACCTTCAAGGTGAAGGATTTTGACAGCTATGTCGGGGGACTGGAAAAGCATTTCGTCCTCCTCGATCCTGAACAGCGCAAGGCGAAAATCATCGAGGCGGCAAAGACCCTGTGCTTTGCCCGCAATCTGGACCTGGTGGAAGACGATGGCCTGCTGGACGAGGTGGCAGGACTTGCGGAGTGGCCGACCCCGGTCCTTGGGAATATGGACCCGGCATTCCTGGACCTGCCACCAGAAGTGATCCGGACCTCGATGAGGACACATCAGAAATACTTCGCGGTCAGGGACCCTGCGACAGACAGGCTGGCACCCCACTTCATTACGGTCGCGAACATAGAGGCCTTGGATGGCGGGGCCGAAATTGCCCGGGGCAATGCCAAGGTGCTGTCGGCGCGTCTTTCCGATGCCCGGTTCTTCTGGGACGAGGACCGCAAGCTGCGCCTCGAGGATCGGCTGGTCAGACTGCAGGGCGTCACCTTCCATGCCAGACTTGGCACACTGGCGGAGCGGGTTGAGCGGCTCGAATACCTTGCAAGGGCGATCGCGCCTCGCGTGGGGGCAGATCCTTCCAAGGCCGTTCTGGCAGCCAGATTGTGCAAGGCAGACCTTACCACGGGCATGGTGGGAGAATTCCCGGAACTGCAGGGCCTGATGGGCGGTTATTATGCCCGCGCCGAAAAGATCAGTCCGGTTGTCGCCGATGCGATCCGTGACCATTACCGTCCGGTCGGGGCGTCGGATGAGGCACCTGACACCCCTGTGACCATGGCAGTCGCCCTGGCGGAAAAAATCGACACGCTGACGGCCTTTTTCGCCATCAATGAAAAGCCGACAGGATCGCGAGATCCCTTTGCGCTGCGCAGAGCTGCTCTTGGCATCATCCGGATACTTCTGGGATCCGAAGCCCGGGCCCCTGTCAGGCAGCTGGTCAATGACTGGTATGAATCCCTCAGATGCTATGTGGATCCGGGGCGTGCCCTCTATGTGTCTTCCCGGCGCACGACGGGCTATCTCGGCCCGGAATCCCGGGCACCGTCCCAGGTCTTCGCCGCCTATATCGAAGAGTTTGACGCAGCCTTGATCGAGGGTGTGCCTCAGGTCGTCAGCACCCGTGACAGTTTCGATATCCGGTTCGATCGCACAGCTGCAGCAGGTGATCCTCCAGAAGGTGACGTCATCTATAGCTTCCGCAGGTATGCCGAAGTTTCCGAGGAAGTTCTGGCCTTCCTGGCTGATCGTCTGAAGGTGGCCCTTCGGGATCAAGGGAAACGCCATGATCTCGTGGATGCGGTCTATGCCCTTGGTGACGATGATCTCGTGCGGATTGTCGCGAGGGTGGAAGCCCTGTCGGATTTCCTTGTGACCGAAGATGGTGCCAACCTGCTGGCGGGCTACAAGCGGGCGACCAATATTCTCAAGTCGGAAGAGAAGAAAGGCGCACTCCCAGGCGGTGATGCCGTCTCGATGGCGGGAGCATCTGCCGAAGAGCTGATGCTGATTGAAGCGGTGGGCGCAGCGGAGCCCCGGGTGATTCAGGCGATAGCCAGCGAAGACTTTGGGGCGGCGATGAGGGCCCTGGCCGATCTGCGTGGACCGGTTGATGCCTTCTTTGAAAAAGTACTGGTCAATTCCCAGGTTCCGGCCGAACGGGAAAACCGACTGAAGCTGCTGATCCAGGTCCGTGATGCCATGGGCAGGGTCGCCGACTTCGGACAGGTCAATAGCTAGGAGATGTCCCTGATGTCGACCAATACGCTTTCCAGGGTTCGCTGGGTCTATTCCTTCGGTGGCGGACATGCCGATGGGGACTCCTCCATGAAGGAAGTCCTCGGTGGAAAGGGGGCCAATCTCGCCGAAATGTCGGCCCTTGGTCTGCCCGTGCCACCCGGGTTCACAATTACGACCGGGGCCTGCAACCACTATTACGACCATGGAAAATGCTATCCTGTCGACCTCGTGGATCAGGTGGCGGCCGGTCTTGCGACGGTTGAAACCCTGACAGGCAAGACCTTCGGAGACCCGCAGAATCCCCTGCTGGTTTCCGTGCGCTCCGGTGCCCGGGCCTCCATGCCCGGCATGATGGATAC
>CAIYSH010000321.1 GCA_903928755.1 uncultured Alphaproteobacteria bacterium
CGGGTGCCTGCGCCGAAGGGACGGCACGGATAGCCGACTTGACCGTCAGGACCGATGTCACGACCGTCAATGCCAATGGCGGGCAGTCGATCAAGTGGGATGCCCGCCGCGGTCGCTGGGGAATGACCCTGAATCTTGATCAGACAGCCGATCGCGCCGGGGTCTGGAACGATGTTCAGGCCGGGGCCTATTACAAATTGACCCCGTCCCTGCGGATTGGTGGAGCCGTGGCCGTTGGCGTGCAGCCTGTCCTGCCCGTCTACAAAAAGGTCGACCCGCGCGATGGCGCGCCCCGGGTCCGGCTCGAGACCGCCTTCAAGTTCTAGAGAACGATACCCCCGCAAGACCGGCAATGCCGGTTCCTGCCAGGGACGCCGCCGTGGAATCATTGATTCCGCCCAGGGCATAGACCGGGCTTGCAGACCGCCTGACCATGCTGGCCAGCCTGAGGGGTCCAAGGGGTGGGCCTGCCGAGGGACTGGCCGAGGGAAAGATCGCTGACAGGATTACAGCATCCAGACCGCGGGCCCGCAGGGCCCTGGCCGAGTGGGCAGCGGCCGTCACCAGTCGGCCATGGCGGCGCAGGGTCGGCGCAAGATAGGCCAGACGCTCTGGCAGATGCACACCATGGGCCCCGATCCGGGCAGCCAACCGGTAATCTGCACCGATCAACAGCCTGAACCCCCGCCGCCTTGCCAGCTTCAACAGCCGGCGGGCCATGATCTCGGCATCCGGTGCGCCGAAGGCCCGGAAGACCAGAGCGGTTCCGGGTCCCAGCCGGGCTGCCAGGACCTCCACATCCCCGGTGCGGACCGGATCGGTAAAGACCAGCAGAGGCGGTAGCCCCTTCCCGAGGCCCCGGCCCCGCCCTAAACAGGCCGCAGTTCTTGTCACGGTCCAGAAAATGTCGGCCTCCCCGAAACTCAATGCTGTTCTGACCCGGATCGCCCACGCTGAAAAGGCGGCTGGGCGGGCGGCTGGGTCCACAACCCTGGTGGCGGTGTCGAAACTGCAGGTCTGGGAAGACATCGCCCCGGTCTGGGAGGCGGGCCACAGGGTCTATGGCGAAAACCGGGTTCAGGAAGCCATGACCCGCTGGCGGGACAGACGGGCCGACATCGAACTGCGGCTGATCGGGCCCCTGCAGTCGAACAAGGCCCGGGAGGCGGTGGGCTTTTTTGATGTCATCGAGACCCTGGACCGGGAAAAGCTGCTTCATGCCCTCGCCGATGAGGTCCAGAAGCAGGGCAAGGCACCCCGCCTCTATGTGCAGGTCAATACCGGCGAAGAGCCGCAGAAGGCCGGGGTGTGGCCTAAGGACGCAGACGCCTTCATCGCCCTGGCCCGGAAGGCCTTCACCATCGAGGGTCTGATGTGCATTCCCCCGGCAGACGGACCGCCGGGTCCCCACTTTGCCCTGCTGGGCAGGATCGCCGCGCGCAATGGTCTGGAAAGGCTGTCCATGGGGATGAGCGGCGATTTCGAGACCGCGGTCCGCTTCGGCGCCACCAGCGTCCGGGTCGGCTCGGCCCTGTTCAGCCACAGGCTCTAGGCCGAGATCCGCACCGAATCACCGGGCTGAACCCGGGCCAGAAAGGCCTCCATGTCGGCCTCGCCCAGGGCAATACAGCCTTCGGTCGGGGTATATCCCGGCCGTGCCAGGTGCAGGAAGATGGCCGAACCCTTGAAGGGGACCGGCGGGTCATCGTTATAGCCCAGCACCACGACCACGTCATAGACCCGGTCCTCCCGCCACAGATGCTCTGCGCTGGCTCCATAGGGCAGGACGACCTTGCGGTTGTAACCGGGGTCCTGTGGCGCATCGCACCAGCCATCCTCCGGCTGGATCGGCGCGTGGGAAAGGGCAAGGCCCATGAACCGGGAAAACCGCTGATCGGGCCGGTAGAGGATTTCGCGAACCGGCCAGATGCCGATGGGAGAACCACCGTCGCCTTCCCGCTTGGCCTCGGCGCTGACCACTCCGCCCTTGCCCAGGGCACAGGGACAGGTGCGGTCTCCCAGATCAAACTGCCCATCAGACGTCGCGGTAAAGATCATTTTGCCCTATATCTCCCCAGGGTCCTTTTCCGGACAGGCGAACACCGGTTCGGTGCGGAAATTGGCCTCAATCGGGTGCCAGTCGGTGCCCGGAATGGTGCAGGGATCATCCTATGGCTCAACCTAAGACATTGCTGATTGTCGATGACAATGACGATCTTCGGGTGGAAATCGCCGAACAGCTGGCCGACACCGGAGACTTCAGTATCTTTCAGGCCGCCACCGGCCTGTCGGGGGTGGACGAGGCCGTACGGCTTCAGCCCGACCTGATCCTGCTGGATGTCGACCTGCCCGACATCAATGGCCGCGAGGCCTGCCGCCAGATGCGCGCGCAACAGGTAGCCTGTCCGATCATCATGCTGACCGCCGCCGACACCGATGAGGATACGGTCCAGGGTCTCGACGCCGGGGCCAATGATTATGTGACCAAACCCTTCAAGCTGGCGGTTCTCCTGGCCCGGATCCGCGCCCAGCTGCGCAGCCACGAACATTCCGAAGGGGCGGTCTACCACCTGGGCAGTTTCGAGTTCCGCCCGTCGGCCAAACAGCTGATCGACGCCCAGCAGAAAAAGATCCGGCTGACGGAAAAGGAAACCAACATCCTGAAATACCTCTACCGGGCCGGGGAAAAGCCGGTCTCCCGGGAGGAATTGCTGGCCGAGGTCTGGGGCTATAACGCCGGGGTGACCACCCACACCCTGGAAACCCACGTCTATCGCCTGCGCCAGAAGATCGAGTCCGACCCGGCCAATGCCAGGCTCCTGCTGACCGAACTGGGCGGCTACAAGCTGGCGCCGTAAGCAACCGCCCCCCGGTCATCCCGGCGAAGGCCGGGATCCAGGTCATCGGTCACGGGGCGTCCGGAAAGGC
>CAIYSH010000322.1 GCA_903928755.1 uncultured Alphaproteobacteria bacterium
CATGCAGGAAAACTGGATCGGTCGGTCAAGGGGCCTGCGGTTCAGCTTCCGGTTCGCTGGTGATCCACCGGTCGGCTTTGCCGATGGCCTGGACGTCTACACCACCCGCCCGGATACCCTTTACGGGGCTAGTTTTGTGGGTGTTGCCCCGGATCATCCCCTGGCAGAGCAGATTGCGGCGAAAAATCCCGCCGCTGCAGACTTCATCACCCGATGCCGACAGGGCGGTGCTTCCCAGGCGGAAATCGACACGGCTGAAAAGATCGGGTTCGATACCGGCCTGACCGTGGCCCATCCCTTTGACCCGACCTGGCACCTGCCGGTCTGGATCGCGAACTTCATCCTGATGGACTATGGCACAGGGGCGATCTTTGCCTGCCCGGCCCATGACCAGCGCGACCTGGACTTTGCCCGCAAGTACGATCTGCCGGTCAAGGCGGTGGTTCTGCCGACCGGGGAGGACCCGGCGACCTTTACCGTCGGAAACGAGGCCTATACCGGCCCGGGTCTGATCTTCAATTCCCGCGACCTGGATGGTCTGGACGTAGACTCCGCCAAGGCCGCCGCCATTGAGAAGATTGAGGCCCTGGATCAGGGCAAGGGCGCGACAGTCTTCCGCCTGCGCGACTGGGGCGTGGCCCGTCAGCGGGGCTGGGGCTGTCCGATCCCCGTCGTCCACTGTGAAGGCTGCGGGGTGGTTCCCCTGCCGGCCAGCGCCCTGCCGGTGGCCCTGCCCGACGACCTGGAATTCGGCAAGCCCGGCAATGCCCTTGACCGCCACCCCACCTGGAAGCACACCCACTGCCCGACCTGTGGCCAGGGGGCCCTCCGGGAAACCGACACCCTGGACACCTTTGTGGATTCGTCCTGGTACTTTGCCCGGTTCACCAATCCGGACTCGACGGCTCCCATAGACCGCGCAGCGGCTGACTACTGGCTGCCGGTCGACCAGTATGTGGGCGGGATCGAACACGCCGTCCTGCATCTGCTCTATGCCCGCTTTGTCACCAAGGCCCTGGCCGATCAGGGCATGCTGAGTGCCCGGGAACCCTTTGCCGGCCTGTTCACCCAGGGCATGGTCACCCATGAGACCTATCGTCGGCAGTCCGGGGAGTGGGTCGAGCCCAAGGACCTTGAACTCTACAATGAGGGCCAGACCCGTCGGGCCAGACTGATTTCCACCGGCGAGCCCCTGGTGGTCGGCGACATCGAGAAGATGTCGAAGTCCAAGAAAAACACAGTGGCTCCCGAGGAGATCTTCGAGATCTATGGCGTCGATGCGGCGCGGCTGTTTGTCCTGTCCGACTCCCCGCCCGAGCGGGACACCCAGTGGTCCAATGCCGGGGTCGAGGGGGCCTGGCGGTTCGTCAACCGTGTCTGGGCCGAGGTCGAGAGCCAGCCGGTCGGCCCCTATGGCGATGGCCCCGATGATCCGGCTGCCCAGGCTGTGCGCAGGGGCTCCCACCGTCTGGTCAAGGCCATGACCGAAGCCATTGAGAGCTTCCGGTTCAATTCCGGCATTGCCCGGTTGTATGAGTTCCTGAACCTGATGAAGGAGCACAAGGCCGAGGGGGCCAGTTCGGCCCTGCTGGGTGCCCGCGCCGAGGCCCTGTCGGCCTTTGCCCGGTTGATCGCGCCGTTTACGCCCCATCTGGCCGAGGAGTGCTGGACCCGGCTGGGCCAGACCGGACTTGTGGTCGAGGCACCCTGGCCGGAGTTTGACCCGGCCCTGACCCAGGACGCCGTTGTGACCCTGCCAGTCCAGGTTAACGGCAAGCGGCGCGGCGAAATCCAGGCCCCGGCGGGGGCTGAACCTGCAGAGGTCGAGAAAATGGTGCTTGACGATCCGGAGATCACAAGGCGCCTTGAGGGCCTGACCATTCGCAAGGTGATCGTCGTGAAGGATCGTATCGTCAACATCGTGGCCGGCTGATGCGTCCTCTGGTCCTTGCCATCCTCCTGGCGCTCGGTGTCAGTGGCTGTGGTTTCACCCCGCTCTACGGCACGCCGGGAGTCGCCTCGGGCCTGACCGCCATCCAGGTTTCCACCCCCGAAGGCCGGGTAGGCGCCCTCCTGCGTGAGCATCTCGACGATGTTCTGGGACATAACGGTGCCGTGCCGCCGACCTATCGCCTGACCACGACCCTGGGGGAGCAGCGTTATCCCCGGGGCATCCGCATCGACAATGTCGCAACCCGTTATGAGTATGTGCTGGTTGTCGACTATGCCCTGACCCCGGTGGGCGGCAACCTCAAGGCGGCCAGGACCGGCAAGGTCAGGGTTGAAGTCACCTATGACTCGGCCGACCAGCCCTATGCCTCGGTGGCTGCCCAGCAGGACGCCCAGAACCGGGCAACCGGCGAGGCGGCGCGGCGCATCGAGCTGGAGCTTGCCACCTGGTTCGCCAGACCCGGGACCTAGGCAGGTGATCCTCAGCCGGCGACCCGATATCGAACGGTTCATTGCCCGGCCGGATGCTGCGATCAGGGTCGCTCTGGTCTATGGCCGGGATACCGGGGTTGTCCGGGAGCGCAGTCAGCTTCTGGCGGCGAAGGTTACCACCCACCCCGATGATCCTTTTGATGTCGCCCTGCTCAATGACAGCGACATGGACGGTGAGCCCGGCCGGCTGGAGGGTGAGCTCGCGGCCCAGTCCATGATGGGCGGCCG
>CAIYSH010000323.1 GCA_903928755.1 uncultured Alphaproteobacteria bacterium
CATACTTCTCTACATCGCCGCCATGTGGGTCTCTGGCATCATGGAAGGTCTGATGTGGCGCGAATACACGCCCCAGGGCTTCCTTGCCAACAGCTTCGTCGAGACCGTTGCAGCCAAGCACGTGGAGAACATGATCCGGGTTCTAGGAGGCCTCATGTACCTCTCCGGCACGCTGATCATGGTCTTCAATGTCTGGAAGACCATCCGGATGCCAAGTCCTGCCGCTCAGATTGAGTCCTCGGGGCCGGCCGCTGCACTGCCTGCCAAGGCCTGAGGGAGGATCCGATATGTGGAAGCAACACGGTAAACTTGAGCGCCATTCCCTGCTCCTGGTCCTCGGCATTCTCGTCGTGGTGGCCATTGGCGGACTGGTGGAAATCACCCCGCTCTTCTTCCTGGAGAGCACCATCGAAAAGGTCGATGGCGTGCGGCCCTATACGCCGCTCGAGCAGGCAGGCCGGGACATTTATGTCCGGGAAGGCTGCTATGGCTGCCACTCCCAGATGATCCGGCCCCTCCGCGATGAGGTGGAGCGTTACGGTCACTACAGCCTGGCGGCGGAGAGCATGTATGATCACCCCTTCCAGTGGGGATCAAAGCGGACGGGTCCGGACCTTGCCCGGGTTGGCGGGAAGTATTCCGATGCCTGGCAGGTCTCCCACCTGACCGACCCGCGTTCGGTCGTGCCTGAATCGGTCATGCCTCCCTATGCCTTCCTGGCAAAGAAGGAGCTGGATGAGAGTGACATCCAGTCGAAACTTGCGGCCCTGACCCGGGTTGGCGTGCCTTACACCAAGGCAGACATCGCCAATGCCCGGGCCGATCTGGAGGCCCAGGCCGACCCGACGACCTCCGGCACCGGGCTGCACAGGCGATATGGCGCCAAGGTGATCCAGCGCGACTATGACGGAGATCCTGAAAAGGTCACCGAGATGGATGCCCTGGTGGCCTACCTGCAGATGCTCGGCGGTCTGGTGGACTTCCGCACCTACAAGGCTGATGCGCCGGAGAACATGCGATGAGCAGCCTGAGCTACGAGACTGTCGCACGTTTCGCCCAACAGGGAGGAACCATCTACTTCGGGGTGATGTTCCTTGCCGGGCTTGTCTACGCCCTTTGGCCAAAGCACCGCGAGGCCTTCCAGGACCTCGCACGCCTTCCCCTGGAAGATGATGAGGACGATCATGTCGGAGCCTGATGCAAACGACCCCAAGGATGTGGGCACGACCGGCCACGAGTGGGATGGAATCCGCGAACTGGACAACCCCCTGCCCAGATGGTGGCTCTACGTCTTCTATGCCTGCATCGTCTTTGCGATCGGCTACTGGGTTGCCATGCCGGCCTGGCCAACCCTGACGGGCTATACCAAAGGCATTCTGCACAGGTCAGACCGTGGCCAGGTGGTATCCGATCTTCAGGACCTCAACAGGATCCGCGGCGCTGAAGGCCGGATGCTGAGGAATGCCAGCCTCCAGCAGATTGAAGCCGATCCCAGACTTCAGGCCTACGCCCTGGCGGTTGGCCAGTCGGTATTTGGTGACAACTGCGCAACCTGCCATGGCACCGGGGGCACTGGCGGGAAGGGCTATGCCAACCTGCGTGATGATGTCTGGCTGTGGGGGGGGACACTTCAGGATATCCAGCACACCATCCAGGTGGGCGTGCGGTCGGATAATCCCCAGGCGCGGTCCACGATCATGCCCGGCTTCGGCAAGGACCAGATCCTGCCGGCGACACAGATCGACGATCTGACGGAGTATGTTGTCGCCCTGTCAGGCCGGAAGGCCGATGCCGCAGCTGTGCAGCGGGCAACACCGATCTTCCAGGCAAATTGTGTGGTGTGTCATGGCGCGACTGGATTGGGAGATCAGGTGAAGGGGGCCCCGAACCTGACAGACAAGGAGTGGCTCTACGGTCCTGCCCGGGAGGATATCCGGGGGCAGATCTGGAATGGTCGCGGCGGAGTCATGCCGACCTGGCAGGCACGCCTGGATCCTGAAACCATCAAGGCCCTGGCGGTCTACGTCCACGCGAACGCAGCGGGAAAGTAGTCTGAATGGTCGTTGTCATAGATCGGACCCGCAAAGTCTCGGGGGAGAACGCTGCGGGACCGGTCTCGGTCGCCGACCGGGTTCGCAGACAAAGCGACCCGGGCGGCGGCCTCTACAAGCGCAGAACGCCGATCTATCCCAAGCTGGTCCATGGTCGCTGGCGGCGGATCAAGTGGGCGATGATGTTTGTTACCCTGGCGGTTTACTACATCACGCCGTGGATCAGATGGGACCGACCCGGCATACTGCCTGACCAGGCGGTTCTCATCGATTTCGCCGGCCGCCGGTTCTATCTGTTTGACCTGCAGTTCTGGCCGCAGGAGGTCTATTTCGTCACCGGCCTGCTGGTTCTGTCAGCCCTGGCCCTGTTCCTTGTCTCGGCCCTGTTTGGTCGGCTCTGGTGTGGCTATGCCTGCCCGCAGACCATCTGGACCGATCTCTTCATCTATGTGGAGCGTCTCTTCGAGGGCGACCGGAATGCCCGCATGCGGCTGGACGCCGCGCCGTGGTCTTTCGACAAGCTCTGGCGCAAGGTCGGGAAACACCTTGTCTGGCTGGTTGTTGCCTTCTCCACCGGCGGGGCCTGGATCTTCTATTTCCATGACGCGCCGACCGTCCTGCCCGCCTTCTGGCAGGGCCATGCGCCTGCCACAGCCTATATCTTCTGCGCCCTTCTGACCTTTACGACCTATGTCTTTGCTGGCGGCATGCGCGAGCAGGTCTGTATCTACATGTGTCCATGGCCCCGCATTCAGGGCGGCATGCTGGACAACCATTCCCTGCAGATGACCTACCGGCATGATCGGGGAGAACCCCGGGGGCCACACAAGAAGGATGCGACCTGGGAAGGGCGAGGCGACTGCATCGACTGCGGGCAGTGCGTCATTGTCTGTCCTATGGGGATCGATATCCGTGACGGCTCCCAGCTGGCCTGCATCAATTGCGGGCTTTGTGCTGATGCCTGCGACGAGGTCATGGTCCGGGTCGGGCGGCCGACGGGGCTCGTCGCCTATGATACCGACTCCGCCGTCACTGACCGGGTCGAAGGGCGTGCGGGAGTCTATCGCCTGATCCGCCCGCGGACCCTGGTCTATGCCGGTGCCCTGGCCGTGGTCGGTGCTGTTATGCTCTGGGGGCTTACCCATCGCACCTTCATCAGCGTTCACGTTCTGCGGGATCGCAATCCGACCTTTGTGCGCCTGCATGATGGGGCCATCCGCAACGGTTATACGCTGAAGATTTCCAATCGCAGCTTCACGACGGGCTCTGCCAGGATCGTGTTCGAAGGACCAAGGGGTGCCCATATCGAAACCCCGGCTGCGGCGGAAACCACGGGTCCGCTCCAGGCGATCATCGAGGCGAACACCGATCGCGCCGTCAGGGTTTTCGTCACGGTCCCCGGCGATGCCCTGCACGGCCCCCGGCTGCCGGCCAGGTTCACCGTAACCCTGCCAGGCGGCACAGAAACTGTCGCGACCAGCTTTGTATCTGACGCCGAGGACGAGGAATGACCGAAATCAACGCATCTGCCACTCGCGGCCTGACCGGCTGGCATGTTCTGGCCATGGTGGTCGGGTTTTTCGCAATGATCATTGCCGTCGATGCTGCCTTCCTCATCCAGGCCTACAGAACCTTTCCGGGCGAGGTTTCCGTAACGCCTTACGAGGATGGCATTGCCTATAACCGCACCCTGGCCCAGCTGGCCGCCCAGGAAAAATACGGCTGGCATGCTGCCGCGGCCGCAGGGCCTGACAGGGTCATCCTGAAATTCAGTGATGCCAGGGGCAGGCCCGTCCGCGACCTGTCATTCCGCGGCAGACTTGAACATCCAGCAACGGAGACCGGTCGTCTGGTGCCGGAATTCCATGAAACGGCCCCCGGTCGTTATGAGGCGCGAATAGCGGAGCTTCATGGCGCTTGGGACCTGACCCTGGTCGCAACCAACAAGGCTGGCCAGCGTTTCGAGGCGGAGCGGAGGCTCACTTGGCCCTAGTCGAGCTGTCTCTCCCCCGAGCCGACCTCTCTGCCTTCGTCAAACCCGGATCCAGGGACGAAGGCCTTCTGGAACTTCTGGTCTCAGGGGCCCATTGCGCCGGATGCATGGCCAGGGTCGAGGGCGATATCGGCCGCCTCAGCGGTGTCATTTCGGCCCGGCTCAATCTCAGCACGGGAAGGCTCGCGGTCACCCTGAGCCGCGGCGGGGATCCGGCCCTCGTCCTCGAAACCCTTGAGCGCATAGGCTATCCGGCCACGCTCTATGATCCTGAGGCCGCCGAAATCGCCCAGGACCGCGAGGGAAGGGCCATTACCATGGCTCTGGCGGTCGCCGCCTTCGGGGCCGGCAATGCCATGATGTTTTCGGTCCCGATCTGGGCGGGCCTGTTTGGCCAGGAGCTGGGACCGGCGACCCGGACCCTGATGCAGTGGGCCAGCGCTGTGATCGGCGCACCCTGTGCCGTTTTTTCGGGCATGGTGTTTTTCAGGTCTGCCTGGCGCTCTTTGAGGGCCGGCAAGGCCAATATGGATGTGCCGATCTCCATCGGTGTCCTGCTGACCCTGGGCGTAAGCTTCCAGGAAACCCTGCTGCATGGCCGCGACACCTATTTTGACGCAGCCGTTACCCTTCTTTTCCTGCTGCTTATTGGCCGGTGGCTTGATCACAGCCTGCGGCGCAAGGCGCGGGGTGCCGCCGCCGACCTGCTGGCCATGCAGGCCTCCACGGCCATACTGCTGGATGGCCAGGGGCATGAGCGTCGGGTTCCCCTCCGTGAGGTCATGTCCGGCGATCTGATCCTGGTGCGCCCGGGGGAGCGTATCCCTGTTGACGCAAGGGTGGTCTCAGGCACCTCGGAGCTGGACAATGGCTTACTGACCGGGGAAACGGCGGCGGTTACCGTGGAGACCGGTGAAGTCTGTCGAGCCGGAGCCCTGAATCTCAGTGGCCTGTTGACCCTCGTGGCCCTGGCCAGGTCCGAGGATTCCACCCTGGCGGAAATCGCGCGTCTTGTTGAGGCCGGCAGCCAGTCAAAGTCGGCCTATGTCCGCCTGGCAGACCGGGCGGCAGGGATCTATGTGCCGGTGGTGCATACGGCGGCGGCCCTGACATTCCTGCTGGGCTGGGGATCGGGTCTTTCACCGCGGGAGGCCCTGCTTCGCGCGGCGACCGTGCTTATCATCACATGTCCCTGCGCCCTGGGCCTGGCCGTGCCCGCGGTGCAGGTCGCTGCATCTTCGCGGCTGTTCCGCCGGGGGATACTGGTAAAGTCCGGTGTCGCCCTGGAACGGCTGGCGGAAGTCAGTCGCGTGTTTTTTGACAAGACAGGGGTCCTGACCGAAGGCCGACCCAGACTGCTGGCGGCAGATCCCGCTGATATCCGACGCGCCGCACCCCTGGCCCGTGCCTCATCCCACCCCCTTGCCAAAGCCCTGGCCCGGGCCGCAGGGGCGGGACCTGCCGTCGAAAACGCCCGGGAAGTGGCTGGTCAGGGGTTGGAGGCGACCATTGATGGCCACCTCTACAGGATGGGACGCGCCGATTATGTCGGTGCCATTACCGGACCATCCAGCGAAACCGAACTCTGGTTCGGCGAGGTCGGTGCAGACCCGGTATGTTTCAGGTTTGCTGATGAGCTCCGGTCCGATGCCGCTGCGACCGTTTTGGCCCTTCGTCGGCGCGGCTGCGAGGTCGAGATCCTTTCGGGTGACCTGGAGGGGCCTACTGCGGCCGCAGCCCGCCGTGCTGGTGTCACCGACTGGCGTTCGCAACTGACGCCACAGGACAAGGCCATGGCTGTTGAGTCCGCAGCGGCACAGGGCGTCCGGGTCCTGATGGTGGGTGACGGCCTCAACGACATCGCCGCCCTGTCCACGGCTCATGCCTCCATGGCACCAGGCACGGCACTGGACGCCAGCCAGACCGCTGCCGACCTGATTTTTTCGGGCGACAGGCTTGGTGCTGTCGTGGAGGCCATGGATATCGCCAGGGCAGCAAAGCAGCGCGCGCTCGAGAATTTTGCCTTTGCTGCGCTTTACAATCTGATCGCGGGCCCGGCAGCCATGTTGGGCCTGATCAATCCCTTTATCGCCGCCCTGGCCATGTCCGGCTCATCATTGGTGGTGACACTGAATGCCCTGCGACTGTTGAGGGGGGGCGGGAGATGAATATCCTTGTCCTGCTTGCACCCTTTTCCCTGGGACTGGCCCTTGTCGCCCTGGGAGCCTTCTGGTGGACCCTGCAACATGATCAGTATGAAGACCCCCAGGGCGACGCGGCCCGTATCCTGATCGAGAATGACGAGGACTGTCCGTTGTGACCGACGGCTCTGATTGAAAACCACAGCAGGATCAGGTCGGATTCCAGATTGCTATCTATAGGGGTATTTATCCGGCCTGCATTTGCTCGGCCGTTAGAGGTTTGTTGGAGATCGGGTGTCATTCTTCGCCCCTTGTCATGAGGGTCAGTCCGATTTCTTTTTCCAAACCCGGAGCGGTTGCCAAGGGCAGTTTTTCCGATCTCGCTGGCCAGGATGCTGGACTGGCGTCCTCGATGATTCTGACCATTGTCGTCAGTCCGCGACCGGATGCCCTGCCGTTTCTCGAGCCCCTGGTCCGCCAGGCCATGCCGTCGGAGAGTTTCGCGTCCGCCGCAGATGCCGGCGAAGCCCTGAATTATTTCGAGCAGGCCCGCTATCTTGGCCGGACCTCTGCCGTTTTCCTCATGGACTTTCGCGGGTCCAATGTTGACGACCTCACGGCCTGCGTCCTTGATCTGCGTCAGGCGCATCGGGAAGCGGAACTCATCATACTTGTAGAGGCCACCGACAGCCCTGCCCTTGCTGCCTGCCTGAAGGTTGCCGGGTCAAGTTCACATATGACCTTCCTGACGGCCCCGTTTGATCCGCTGCTGGTGGTCCGCACCTTGCGGACCGTCGCCGAGCGTCAGAGAACCGGGGCATTCTCGAAGCGGGTGCTGCGGGACAGTACCCAGATGATCCAGGGGCTGGAACTCCAGATCCAGGAACTGCGGACCCGGCTGGATATCGCCAAGCATGCGGCGCGTCATGACCATCTGACCGGCAGTCTGAACCGCACGGGTTTTGTTGAGGAACTGACGGCGCGACTGGCGCGTAACCGCCAGATGCAGAACGTCATCATGGTCGATCTGGACCGCTTCAAGGCGGTCAATGACACACTGGGACATGCAGCCGGCGACGAGCTTGTGCGCAAGATCTGCACGGGCATGATCGCTGTCCTGCCCAAGGGTGCCATACTGGCCCGGCTGGGCGGTGATGAGTTCGGGATCGTCGTCGAAGCCCTGTCGGATATAGGTTTGACCCAATTGTGTACCGACATATTGCGGGTCGCCAATCAATGCCGGATCATTGCCGGACACGAAGTCCAGGTCAGCGCCTCAATCGGAGTCGCCCGCCAGGGATCGGTTCATAGTGAAGTCGAGTTGCTGCGGCAGTCGGACCTGGCACTCTATGCGGCCAAACGTGAAGGCCGTAACCGTTTCCGGGTTTTCGATCGTGATCTGGACAGGGTCACGCGGTACAGGTTGACCATCGAAACCGGCCTTGAACGTGCCTTGCATTCCGGCCAGTTCAAAATGGCCTACCAGCCCATAGTGAAGGCCGATACGTGCGCCATACTGGGCTATGAAGCCCTGGTACGCTGGGACAGTCCTGATTTTGGTGCCATCTCACCTGACGTATTCATACCGATCGCCGAGGAAACCGGTCTGATCCTCGACATTGGCGACTGGATTGCCAGGGAGGCGCTGCGCGACTGTCGCAAGTTCAATCTGCCTTATGTTTCGATCAATCTGTCGTCGAGACAGTTCCTGCGGCACAATGTCGGGGAGAGAATCCTCCGCTATGCTGCTGATGCCAATGTTGCGCCCGATCGCATCCAGATCGAGCTGACGGAAACGGCCATTATCGATGATGTCGAACGTGCCTCATACAATCTGGGTATCTTGCGGGATGCAGGGGTGCGTGTCGCCCTGGACGATTTCGGCACGGGATATTCCAGCCTCGTCTACCTCAAGCAGTTCGCCATCGACTGTATCAAGATCGACAAGTCCTTCGTCGACAATGTCACCCGCGAGCGCCAGTCTGCGGTGATCGTCGCGTCCGTCGCCAAGCTGGCTGAGTCCCTGGGCATGAGTGTCATCGCCGAGGGTGTCGAGACGGAAGATCAACGCACCATACTGATGGCGTCCGGCTGCGGCATGCTTCAGGGCTATCATTTCGGCCGGCCGTCCTTTGCGGCCGACATTGGTGCCTCGCTGGCGGGTTAGGCGGGACCTGGTGTGCGCCGAAGCAGGCTCCGGACAGAAACCCCGTTACAGCCAGCTGAATTGTTGGGCCGGTCGGTCTATTCGCCCACCATTTCATGAGCGGGTGCTGCAATTGGCGGTGGTGGGCGCATGATCAGCAAGAGCGGCACGATGACCAGCGAAGCCAGCAGCAGGCTCGAAAAGACCCAGTCATAGGCCACCATGGCACCCTGGCGGGTGATCTCGCCGTTCAGGGCCATCAGGCCCGTCTGAATTCCCGGATTCAATGGGCCCTGCAAGGCCGAAGAGATCACCGGGTCAGAAGGCTGGATATTGCCGGCCAGCAGGGAATGGACCGAGGCGCTCTGGCGCACCAGCATGGCCTGGACGGCAGAAATTCCGACGCTTGAACCCAGACTGCGCGCCATGGTGTTGACGATTGTGCCCTCGACCCTGTGGGTCGGTGACAGGGTCGCAAAGGCGAGTATGGACAGGGGGGCAAACATCATGCCTGTTCCGAAGCCCTGTATGACTCCGGAAACCATGATCGAACTGGACGTCATATCCAGCGAAAACCGGGTCATGAGGAAGACGGCGATCGAGCTGACGGCCAGTCCGGTCAGCAGGACCCGGCGTGCGCCGATCATGGACATGAGCATCGGAATCAGGAGGAAGGCGCAAAGCGAGCCAATGCCGCGCGGCATGCTCGCATATCCGGCCTGCAGGACAGAGTAGCCCATCAGGCTCTGCATCATGGTGGGCAGCAGGGCTGTGGTGGAAAACATCAGGCCGCCAATGAAGAACGAAATGATGGTGGATGTGGCGAAGTTCCGGTCCCGCATGAGGTCCCGATGGAAGAACGGGTTCTTCGAGGTCATGACCTGGGTGACAAAGACCCAGAGACCGATCAGCACCGTCATTCCGTAGGCGCAGATCTCCGGCGAATGGAACCAGTCCTGTCCCGGGCCGCGGTCAGCCATCAGCTGCAACCCGCCCACAAAGGCTACGAGGGCAGTAAAGCCCAGGGCATCGAAGGGTCTCTGTCGCCCGCCGGCATCGTCATCCATGAAGGTCGAAAGACCCACAAAGGCGAGAATACCGATCGGTACATTGATGTAGAACACCCAGCGCCAGGAGAGGTTATCGGTCAGCCAGCCACCCAGTGCGGGCCCCAGGATCGGTCCGACTATGACCGCCGAACTCCACAGGGCCATGACCCTCGGCACCTGTTGGGGGGGGAATATGTCAAGCATTACGGTCTGCGACAGGGGCATCATGGACGCGCCGGCAATGCCCTGCAGCAGTCGGAACAGAACGATTTCAGGAAGGTTCGTGGCAACTCCGCAGAGCATGGACGCCACGGTAAATCCCAGGATAGACAGCAGGAACATACGCTTGCGGCCAAAGCGCTCGGACAGCCAGCCCGACAGCGGGGTCATGATCGCGGTCGCGATTATATAGGATGTCAGGACCCAGGTGATCTGGTCCTGGGCTGCCGAGACGCTGCCCTGGATATGAGGCAGGGCCACATTGGCTATGGTGGAGTCCAGTGTGTTCATCAGGGTGGCCAGCATCAGGGCCCCGGTGATGGGAATCCGGTTGGCAATGTCGCGGGGTGACGTCATCGGGCATCAGCCTTTACGGAATGCCTTGGGATTTTCCCGAGTGATCCTGGTTTTCCCATGGGTGCCTGGCGTCTCATTCCCGACTTGAGCATTTTCCGATGTGTGACAGGCCGTAATCAGGTCGAAACATGATCGGAGGTGCTGCATTCCAATATTCCCAACCAGACTGGCGGATGAGGCGAGACAGGATGGCACGTAAGCATCCGGACCCTTCGGCCCGAAGTGTGATCAAGCCATTACACGGGCGAGACCGCAACGCCCATATGCAAGTTTCACTCCGTTCCTGGGTCTCGCTGGATGTAGGCAATCAGATCTGCGATCTGGGCCTCCGTCAGCCTGCGAACCGGCATGCTGTAGTGCCCCTCGCGTGTCAGGGACGCCAAGCGACCAGGGAGACCGGCTGTATGCCGGAATCCTTCATTCGCGAACCCGGGTGCAGGGGATCGCGGAGTCGTGCCCGAGCCTTCGACAGTGTGACAGGCTGAGCAGGACGAGATGGCGAGGGCGTGACCGCGGGAGATGGCTGTTTCCGGCCCCGGGCCTGAAAAGCCGGCACATCCCCCCAGACCCAGACTGACCCCCAGAATCA
>CAIYSH010000324.1 GCA_903928755.1 uncultured Alphaproteobacteria bacterium
GTGACATGGCCGACCAGCAGGCCGCCATGGTCGGTCAGGGTACGGAGGGCGCAGGGGCCTGCAAAGTGACCTTTGGCACCTCGGCAACCGTCAATGTCGGCACGGGCGGAAAGTTCAGATTCGGCGGACCGACCCTTCCGCCCATGGTTCTGTCCGGCGTCGAAGGTGAAACCCGGTTCTGTATTGAAGGCATGATCTTTACGGCGGGCGCTGCCCTGGACTGGCTTCGCCGCAGCTTCAGTCTTGGCCATCACGCGGCATTTG
This sequence comes from uncultured Alphaproteobacteria bacterium, assembly GCA_903928755.1. Lineage (GTDB taxonomy): Bacteria > Pseudomonadota > Alphaproteobacteria > Caulobacterales > Caulobacteraceae > Phenylobacterium. The sequence continues at coordinate 265 of CAIYSH010000324.1, forward strand.
AAGCCCTGGCTGCGGCCGCTCCGGCGGATCCAGGCCTCGCCGTCCTGCCAGCCTTCCAGGGCATCGGGGCCCCGCACGGAGACCTGGGTCGCCGGGGTCTGATCTCCGGCCTCAGCCTGGCCACAACACCGGGCCAGATCGCACGCGCGGGCCTGGAATCCATCGCCCTGCGGGTCTGCGAAGTCATGGACCGGATCTATGGCCTTGAGGACGTGGGCCCCCGTCCGGAGATGGTGCGGGTCGATGGCGGGCTGACCGGTAATGAGCTGCTGATGCAGATGCAGTCGGATTTTCTGGGGCTACCCGTCGCCCGGCACGCCCTGCGTGAAGCCACGGCCTGCGGCGCGGCGATCTGCGCAGGTCGGGGCGTGGGTCTGCTCGGCCCGGCTGAGACGTCAGGCTTCGTGAGGCATGACCGGATATTCGAACCGCAGATCAGCCAGGATGCTGCCCAGACCCGGCTGGACGCATGGCGCCGGCAGGTACAACTGACCTAAACGGCGGGGCAGGCCAGCTGGCTCAGCCTTCCCTTCAGAAAACCCCGCCTGACCATACCCGCAAGGACGGCGCTGCGCATGGCCTCCTCACGGGCCTGGGCTCCACTTACCCGGCGCAGGATACCGCGGAACGGCAACTTCACCACGCCACCGATCAGGTCAGCGACCAGGGAATCGGCGGATAATTCACCCTTTGTCTCCAGTTCGTCGAGATCCGGCCCAAGGGCGGCGTCCAGATCGGAAACTTCCTGGCGCGCCTGTGCACAGTCGACGGCGCTTGAAAAATCATAAGGCCCCTCCGCCGCACGCTTCAACGCTTCAGGCAACTTGTCCTGGATGAGGCTCAGATCGCGGAAGGGCTGGCCAACGGCACGGCCGACGTCGCCGGGTTCCGCCGCATGCGCGGGCGAGGCAGCCTGCAATACTGCACAGAGTATCAGGACTTCTCCGTATCGCATCTCGTCCTCCTAGATCAGCCCCTGTGCAACCAGACAGGACCAGATCTGTTCCGGAGATTCCGCGAACCTGAAGAGATCTAGGTCTTCCCGGGCAATCAGGCCGCGGCGTGCCAGGGCCTCAAAACCAATGACATCCCGCCAGAAAACTTCATCGAACAGGACGACGGGAATGGATCTCATCTTCCCCGTCTGACGAAGGGTCAGGATTTCGAACAGCTCGTCGAAGGTCCCGAAGCCGCCCGGGAACACCACCAGGGCTGCAGCCCGCATGGCAAAGTGCATCTTGCGCATGGCAAAATAGTGAAACTGGAAGGTCAGTGACGGCGTAATATAAGGATTGGGCACCTGTTCATGGGGTAGGGCGATATTGAAGCCGATGGTTGGCGCGCCGGCTTCCCGTGCGCCCCGATTGGCGGCCTCCATGATCCCGGGCCCACCGCCGGTGGCAATGACATTGCGCAGGGGCAAAATCCCCCCACAGGCCCCGCCCCGCTCCGAGGCCAGACGTCCGAACGACCTGGCGGCCTCATAACACCGCGCGCCGTCTCCGGGGTCGTCCTCCCGGGATCTGGCGCTGCCGAACACAACAATCGTCGACTCAATGCCCGCCGCCCTGAGGGTCTGTTCGGGCTTCTCGTATTCCAGATGAAACCGGACGCCGCGCAGGGCGTCACTCAGCAGGAAATCCTGATCCAGGGCCGCCAACCGGTAGGTGGGGGATGCAGCCGGGTCCGTCGTTTTCGGCGTGGAGCTCATACTGGATGTCCCGATGCATCGATTGCGGCCATGTCTGATGCCCA
>CAIYSH010000325.1 GCA_903928755.1 uncultured Alphaproteobacteria bacterium
CGCCGAGACAGATAGAGCCTCAAGAATTCCGTCGAAGGGTGCCGCAAGAGCGTGTTCCATCTTCATGGCTTCCAGAACCATCAGGACGCCTCCCTTGGCGACCCTGTCCCCGACCGCAGCATTTACCGAGACAACCTTTCCCGGCATGGGCGAGCGGATTTCGCCATCTCCCGCCGACATGGTCGCGAGATCGCGAACAGGAGGGCGACTGGACACCGTATAGGTCTCTCCGCCCTCGAACAGGACCACCGAGCCATCCACCATCAGGATATCAGCTTCAAAATCCATGTCAGCTGATGTGGCCTCCATGGGCTCATCATCCACGAACACGCGGAGTGTCGTTTCGGACACGGCATTGATCCGGAACCCTGTCAGACCCGTCCAGGGCCCTTCGGCAGCCTCGTTGTCGGAAGCCATCAGAGCCGCTGCAGCAACCGTCAGCAAGGACCCGGATGGAGCCGGCTTCTGACCAAGATCGACAAGGCATCGCTCGATGAAGCCGGTGTCCACCGCCCCTGACATAAAATCGGCGTGGTCAAGGCAGCGCGCCAGGAATCCTGCATTGGTTTTCACTGGCCAGACCTCGACCCGTGAACAGGCCTCGGCCAACTGGTCCGATGCCCCCTCCCTGGTGGGGGCATGGGCGACAAGTTTGGCAATCATCGGATCATAATAGGGCGAAACCTCATCGCCCTCGTCGACCGCACTGTCTACGCGGACAGTGTCAGGCAGCCAGAAGTGATCAAGCGATCCAATGGACGGCATAAAGCCGCTTGCCGGATTCTCCGCATAAAGCCTGGCCTCGATGGCGTGGCCCGTGAGCGTGATCTGGTCCTGTGACAGAGGAAGCCCCTCGCCTGCCGCCACCCGGAACTGCCATTCCACCAGATCAATCCCGGTGACCGCCTCGGTGACAGGGTGCTCGACCTGCAGACGGGTATTCATCTCCATGAACCAGATGCGGTCGGCCTGCAGCCCGTCACTGGCATCTGCAATGAACTCAATCGTGCCGGCGCCGGTATAGCCAACTGCCTGGGCGGCCTTGACCGCTGCCGTCGTAATGACCTGGCGAACCCGTGCCGTCATCCCGGGCGCAGGGGCCTCTTCAATGACCTTCTGGTGCCGTCTCTGCAGGGAGCAGTCGCGCTCGAACAGATGGACCACCTGACCCGCCTGATCGCCAAATACCTGCACCTCGATGTGGCGGGGTCGGGAGACATAGGTCTCGATCAGGACCCGGTCGTCGCCAAAGGCCGAGGCCGCCTCCCGGCGACAGGACGCCAGGGCAGCAGAAAAATCTCCAGGAGCATCAACACGTCTCATGCCCTTGCCACCGCCGCCGGCCACGGCCTTGATCAGCACGGGATAACCGATTTTATCGGCTTCGAGCTGCAGGCGCTCAAGACCCTGGTCCTTGCCCAGATAGCCGGGTGTCACAGGAACCCCCGCCTTAATCATCAGGGCCTTGGCGGCATCCTTCAGCCCCATGGCGCGAATGGCGGCGGGGGGCGGGCCGATCCAAACCAGGCCGGCGGCGATCACAGCGTCAGCAAAATCGGCATTCTCCGACAGGAAGCCATAACCGGGATGGATGGCCGCCGCACCCGACTGCAGCGCGGCAGCCAGTACAGCTTCGCCACACAGGTAACTGTCCCTGGCCGCCGCGGGTCCGATCCTGACCGACTGGTCTGCCTCACGGACATGGGCGCTGTCCGCATCGGCATCTGAATGGACGGAAACCGTGGCAATCCCCATTTCGCGGGCCGTCCGGAAGATCCGGCGGGCGATCTCTCCACGATTGGCAACCAGGACAGACTTGAACATGGGGTCAGTGCACCTGAGCCAGGCCGACTATGACCAGAGCCGTCATCAGAACGGCGAAGCCGAGGCAGGACCCTACGAACAGAAACGCCATACGGACCAGAGTCCCGATTGCACGGGTGC
>CAIYSH010000326.1 GCA_903928755.1 uncultured Alphaproteobacteria bacterium
ACCAGCTTGAGCTTCATGTATTCCGGCAGGCCGCCGACATTGTGGTGGCTCTTGATCACCGCTGACGGGCCGCCCCGGGCCGAGACGCTCTCGATGACGTCGGGATAGAGGGTGCCTTGCGCCAGGAAGGCCGCGCCTTCGATCTTGGCGGATTCCCTGTCGAAGACGTCGATGAACAGGCGGCCGATGGTCTTGCGCTTGGTCTCCGGGTCGGACACCCCGGCCAGCTCGCCGAGAAACAGGTCGCCAGCCTCAACGTGGATCAGGGGGATGTTGTAGTGGTCGCGGAACAGGGTCACCACCTGCTCGGCTTCATTGTGGCGCAGGAGGCCGGTGTCGACGAAGACGCAGGTCAGCTGATCGCCAATGGCCTCATGGATCAGGACGGCAGCGACAGAGGAGTCTACCCCGCCGGAAAGACCACAGATCACCCGCCCCTCGCCAACCTGGGCGCGGATCTTGGCGACCATTTCCTGGCGGAAGGAGGCCATGGTCCAATCGCCGCTGAGGCCCGCGATCTTGTGGGTGAAGTTGCGCAGCATCTGGGCACCGCGCGGGGTATGGGCCACCTCCGGGTGGAACTGGACGCCATAGAACCTGCGGGCCTCATCTGCGATCACCGCATAGGGGCTGCCCTCGGAGGCGGCGGCGACGGAGAAGCCCTCAGGGATGGCGGTGATCTTGTCCCCATGGCTCATCCAGACGGTTTCGAGGTCGCCGACTTCGCCCAGGCCGTCCAGCAGGGCGCAAGGGCGCTCAATGCGGATCTCGGCGCGGCCGAACTCGCGGGAATGGCCGCTCTCGACCTTGCCACCCAGCTGTTGGCAGAGGGTCATTTCCCCATAGCAGATGCCCAGCACCGGGACCCCCAGCTCGAAGACCCGGGGCGTAACCGAGGGGCTCTCATCCTCATGGACGCTGGCCGGGCCACCGGACAGGATCACCGCCTTTGGCGCGAAGGCCTCGAGCATGGGCTCAATCCTGTCATAGGGATGGATCTCGCAATAGACCCCGCTTTCGCGCAGGCGCCGGGCGATCAGCTGGGTCACCTGGCTGCCGAAATCGACGATCAGGACGCGTTCGTGGGTAGGAGCGGCTTGGGTCATGGAGGATGTCCGGTCTAGGCTGTCCGCTCAAGGACCGCCACGAAGAAGCCGTCGGTTCCGGCGGTTCTGGGGGTCAGGCGCAGATAACCCTCAGGGGTCAGGTGCTGAACAAATTGAGGGGTGGCGGGGCGCACGGCAAAGCCGGGACTGCGGGCCAGGAAGGCAGAGACCCGGTCCTCGTCCTCTTCGGCCAGGACTGAGCAGGTCACATAGACCATCCGGCCACCGACCTTGACGAATTTGGAGCCCAGATCAAGGACGGCGTCCTGGTCGGCCTGGCGCTTGGCGAAGGTCTCTTCGCTGAGGCGCCACTTGGTGTCGGGATGGCGACGCCAGGCGCCGGAGCCTGAGCAAGGGGCGTCGATGAAGACCACGTCCATGCGGCTGTCGAGGCCCTTCAGCGCGTCGTCGTGGACCGGCGAGCGGATCTGCAGATTGCGCACCCCCGCCCGGTCGCCCCGGCGGATGGTGTCGGCCAGGCGTCGGGCCTCGCTGTCATAGGCGTAGATCTGGCCGGTATTGCCCATGGCCGCGGCCAGGGCCAGGGTCTTGCCCCCGCCCCCGGCGCAGAGGTCGAGCACCTGGGCCCCCTTGACGTCGCCGGCGCAGGCGGCCGCGATCTGCGAGCCCAGATCCTGAACCTCGAACCAGCCCTTGGAAAAGGCCGGAATGGTCTCGACAGACCCGGCACGCTCCGAAGCCGCCGGGGCCAAAATGCGCAGGGCAGTTGCAAGCTCAGGCAGGGCTTCGGCGTTCAGCGGTGAGGTCGCCTTGAGCGCCCGGGCCGGATCGGTCTTGAGGGTATTGACCCGCAGGTCCACCGGCGCCCGCTCGGACAGGGCAGCTCCCTCCTCCGCGGCGTGCTCCCCGAACACCCGCTGGAAGGAGGCCTCCAGCCAGGCCGGATAGTCGCCCTGGACACTGGCCGGAGCGTCGGCCAGGGCAATGGGGGTAGTGAGCGTCGTCCGCTCGGCCTCGGTCAGGGGGCCATGGCCGTGGAACGCTTCGGCCACGGCCTCGGCGATGCGGTCCAGGGACCAGCCCCACTCATAGGCCAGGACGCCGAGAATGGCGGCGCGCGGAGTCTCATCGCCCATCTGCCAGCTGATGGACCGGCGGCGGCGCAGGGCGTCCAGGGCCAGGCCCGAGACATGGGCACGATCCTTGGATCCCGCATAGCGGGCCCCCTCGCCCCAGTTCTTGAGCGCCATTCGAATGGGTTTGTGACGGGTTTCGACGTCTGTCAGAACCTCGATCGCCGCAGTCACTCGGCCGCCGTCACGCAAAATGTAACCTCACAGAAAGATCGCCGAAACGACCATCAGGGTGCCGGTAAAGGCGATGAACCAGACCAGGGTCCGGGTCCAGGGAATGGACAAATAATACATGGCCGGATGCAGCGCCCGGCCGATCACATAGAGCCCCGAGCCCCACAGGGTGACAGGTCCCAGCCTGCCCAGGAGATAGACCAGCACCACGGCCGCAGCATGCAGGGGGAAGGTCTCCTGGAAGTTCTGGAAGGACCGGTTCAGACGCGCCGCGCCACCTGTCAGGGGCATGGTCTGATCCCGCGGCCCCGCCCCCCAGCTCAATCCCTGCTGCAGGCGTGCAGCGACAGTGGCCCAAAGCAGCTGGACCACACCAACCAGAATGGCGCAGCCCAGCAACAGCAGTTCGGCCGACGGTTTGGGCATCAGACCGGGCTCGTATAGTTGGGGGCTTCCCGGGTCATCATTACATCGTGCACATGGCTTTCGCGCAGCCCGGCACCCGTAATACGGATGAACCGCGCCTTTTCCTGAAAGGAAAGGATATCCGGTGCGCCTGTATAGCCCATGGCCGCGCGCAGTCCGCCGACCATCTGGTGCAGGATTCCGCTGATCGGACCTTTGTAGGCTACCTGACCCTCAATGCCTTCCGGCACCAG
>CAIYSH010000327.1 GCA_903928755.1 uncultured Alphaproteobacteria bacterium
AAGGCGCGTTATATCGGCGCATCCTCCATGTTTGCCTGGCAGTTTGCGGAACTGCAGCTCACGGCCCGGATGAATGGCTGGACGCCCTTCGTCTCGATGCAGAACCACTACAACCTGGTCTATCGTGAGGAGGAGCGCGAAATGCTGCCCTATTGCGAGAAAACCGGGGTCGCCGTCACCCCCTGGTCGCCTCTGGCCCGGGGCATTCTGGCTGGGGCCTATCAGGGTGGTTTCTCAGGTGGTTCGACCGCCCGCAGCCAGGGCCGCGACCGTCAGCGCACCCAGAGCCTCTATCAGGGGGAGGCTGTCTTCGACATTGCGGCGCGTGTCATCGAGACCGCTGACAAGTATGGCAAGACCCCGGCCCAGATCGCCCTGGCCTGGTTGCTGTCAAAGCCTGTGGTCACGGCCCCGATTGTCGGGGTCTCCCGGGTCGAGCAACTGGACCAGCTGATTGCGGCGACCGAGATCCACCTGGAGCCGGAAGATGTCGGCTATCTGGAAGAGCTTTATCAGCCGGTCCAGAACCTGCTGTCCATTGGCTCAAGCTGATGAGCGGTCCTGACCCGATCACAAGCGTCGGCCAGGCAGGATAGAAAACGAGCTGGGAGAGAAGAATGGCGCAAGCTGCAGACACCTATCCTCTGGCGGGACTGAAGGTCCTGGACCTGTCGCGGGTCCTGGCTGGACCTTTCGCCGGCCGGCTGCTTTCCGACCTGGGCGCCGATGTGGTCAAGATCGAACCCCCTGAAGGCGACGTCACGCGCCAATGGGGACGGGTCAGGGGCGGGGTGCCGGGCTTCTATCACCAGCAGAATGCCGGCAAGCGCAATATCTGTATTGATTTCAGGGCTCCGGGCGCACGCGAGATCGTGCTCGACCTGGTCCGCAAGGCCGATCTGCTGATCGAGAATTACCGACCCGACGTCATGGGGCGGCTGGGTCTGGGCTATGACGTCCTGTCGGCGGTGAATCCCCGACTGATCATGCTGTCCATTTCCGGGTTCGGTGCCAATGGGCCGGAGTCCCGCCGCCCGGCCTATGCCCCGATTGTCCATGCGGAAATGGGCCTGCTCGCCCGCCATGCCCGTCGTGAGGGGGTTCCGCCTCGGGATCTGCCCTTGTCTGTCGCAGATACCAATGCGTCATTGCATGGGCTCATCGGGCTGCTGTCGGCGGTCATCCTGCGGGAGCGGACCGGCAAGGGGCAGCACATCGACATTGCCATGGTCGATGCGACCCTGGTGACCGATGACCAGTTCCATTACGAGGCCGAAGACTCCGAAGAGACCATGGGGCTGGCCCCTGATATCTGGGATACCGGGGCAGGGCCGATCCTGGTGTCAGCAGATTTCCGGCATCTGTTCCGTCAGATGGTTGCCCAGCTGGGTCTCAAGGATCCGGGCGAAGGCATTGAAAGTCTGGATCAAAAAATCGCCCTGCGTCGCGCTGCCGTTGCCGGACACATGGTCGGTCTTGCCGACTGGCCGGCGGTCACGGCCGCCATGGATGCCATGAATATTGCCTGGGGAGCCGTGCGCGACGGCGCGCGGCTGAGGGACCAACCCACCCTGGCGCACCGGGGCTCGATCGTCGATATCGATGACCGTGCTGGGGGGCTGCGGCCGATTCCGCAATCACCTTACCGTTTTTCTGATGCCACCAGTGGCGTTCGCGGCGTTGCGCCCCATCGGGGCGAGCACAATGTCGAAGTCCTTGGAGAGTGGCTGGGCCTTGGCGCGGACAGGGTTTCGGAACTGCGGGCTTCAGGTGTCCTGTCGGCGGACGCGGATCTGGTGCCCTAGTTGCCTTGAAGGTCTGTGGCTTTTCCGGCAAGACCACAGGGCTGCCGAACAGCTCGGTGACCTTGGCGCTGATGGCGGACCGGGAAGGGGTTTGAGTCTTCGAAATGACGTCGCCGAACCCCATAGCTGCAGGGCTTGAGCCGCAAAATCCCTGGCGAAGCCCTTTGGTCTTTGCAGGCTTATTGGTGGCAACCCTCCTTATGAGGGGGCCGTTTTACAATATCGTCCATGAGGATGAGGCCTTCTATGCCGTCATCGCGCAGAGGTGGCTTGGTGGCCAATGGCCCTACGCCGCAAGCTTCGATGTAAAGCCACCCCTGACCTTCGCCATCCTTGCGGCTGGGCAAGCCCTGTTTGGCATGCATTTTTGGGTGATCAAGGTGATCGAGGGTCTTGCTGTTGGCCTTGGAGCCTTTGGCGTCTGGAGGCTTCTCGAGGGGTATAGTCAATCACGCGCAGCCCTGTGGGCAGGGCTGTTGTTTGTGGGGTTCAGCCTGCCCTTGTTTGGCGTTTCATCGCCGGCCCAGCTGATCCAAAGCGCATTTACAGTCTGGGCCTTTGCCCAAGGTATAAGTGCGCGTCGCAGAGGCAGGATCGAGCAAGCCGGGGTTAGCGGAGTCCTCATGGGGATGGCGATCCTCACCAAGCAAACCGCCGTCTTCGATGCCACGGCCTTGGCGATTTTCCTACTTTGGCCCGAACAATCTGGACTGTCCTGGCGTGGTTTCAAGCACTTGGTCGTTTGGGGCCTGGGTGCCCTGGTGCCGATCCTAATCTGCAGTCTGGCTTTTGTTGCATCAGGACATGGCGAGGTCTTTCTTCGAGATACGGTCGTTTTCGCCCTTGCCCGGGCGGGCTTGGCATCTCAGGCGTTGCAGCCCATCGGGCCGTTTGGCCTTGGCACGCGTTTGTTAGGCTTCTTCGGAAGCCTTGCCCCCTTGATGGCACTGGTCGGTGCCCTCGTTCTTTTCGTCACCCGACGGAGTCGCTTGTCACGCCATGTGGATCCTTCGCTCATAGGGCTCCTGACCCTTTGGCTAGCCTGCGCCAGCCTGGGCATAATGGCCTTTCTGAGTATTCAACCTTGGTACGCATTTCCCCTAATTCCGCCCTTGGTCATGGTCGCCGCGCTCGTGATCGAGCATGCCCTCGCATTCCAGGCGCAGGGTCGTCTGAGCTTACAGATACTGACAGTGGCCTTTTGCGTGGCGACAGGCGTGTTTGTGGACAGGGATCAGGTCTCAATTCGGAGTTTTAGCGGCGCACCCGATATTGAGGCGGCGAGACTGGCATCTGCAGCCTTGCGTGATGCGGGCATACGGTCCTCGGACCGGCTGTTGGTCCCCATACGCGGTCAAAGCGTTTATGTGCTTACGGGAAACCTGCCCAACGCGGCCTATTTCAATTCCTCGCACCTGGTCTGCGCCTTTGCCACGCCTGATCGTGATCCCCTCGCTGAAGCCTTGAACAGCAGGCCAGAATTCCTGCTGCTGTCCGATACAAGGTTTGTCTATGGCTGCACGGTTCCGGGGCAGGTGGCTCGAATTGCTGACCACCTTCGACAAAATTACCGTCTGGTGGGTTCGGTGCACGGGACCTGGGACACTTTAAGTCTCTACCGGCTGGTGCCTTAGCCATTGCTCAGCCTGGGTCATGAGCTAGCCCAGCCTATCAGATGGGGTGGCGCCGATGCGCCACCCCGTCCGTGATCAGAAGCTGTAAGCGACTGTCGCCTGGAAGCTCCGCGGCTTTTCCGGAAGGACCACCGTGCTGCCGAACAGTTCGGTGAAGTTGGCCCGGAAATAGGTCGCGTCCGTGGCGTTCTTGACCACGGCCCTGAACAGCCAGTTGTCCTTCTTGTAGGAGGCACTGAGGTCGACCAGGGTATAGGCGGGCAGGCGAACCACCTGGGACTGGCCTGACCAGACCGATTGAACGTGAGACGCGCTGGCCGCCAGGGCAAAGCCGCCATCGAAGGCATAGGTTGCCGTCCCCGAAATCACGTTCTCCGGAATGCCCGCCCGACGGGAGGCTTCCCGGGTAAAGATCGGCACGAGCCCCAGGGGTTGCCCGCCAAGAAACAGGCCGGGGTTGGTGACATTCTTCAGGTCCTGGATGCCGAAGAAGCTGAAGGCCGTGCCCGCGTCCAGATAGGAGAGGTTGTAGACCTTGGTCTTGGTATAGGCACCGGTGAGCAGCAGGTGCTCGTCAACAGACCAGCGGAATTCGGCCTCGAGACCCTTGGTTTCCACCGATTGATTGGTGACGGAGGACTGCACATTGTGGTCCGTGCGGTCCTGCTTGTAGACCGACACGGCACCATAGAGTTTTCCACCCAGCCAGCTGCCCTTGATGCCGCCCTCATAGAGGTTCGAGGCGGCAACGAACGCATCGCCCGCAACGTCTGCCACCAGGACCTCAGCCCCCTGTCCCACGACCATGGTCGATTGTTTTGACACGGTCACATAGGGGATCAGACCCAGCGGCATCCGGTAGTTTGCGCTGGCCGTCCATGACCAGGCTCCCTTGGACTTCGAAGCCGTCAGCAGGGTTCCGGCCGCCACAGGCTGGCGTTTCGGATCTATGGTCGAAACCACGTCTGTCTTGTCGTAGCGCGCGCCAAGGGTCACATCGAGGCCGAAGTCAAAGGCCAGATCCGCCAGGCCGGCGAGCCCGTAATCCGTATAGTGGCCGGTCAGATAGTCCGAATAGGAACAGTCGCATTGCGTAGAGAGCTGACGGGTCGAGAGCGGGGTGTAGCCCTGGGTCAGGTCGACGCGATGGAAATACTCATAGGTGAAGTCATCCCCGAAGTGGAAGTTCGTATAACGGATGGAGGGGGACGCCTGATAGGAAAATGTTCCGAGCTTGTTGGTGAATGACTTGGCAATAACGACCTTGTCTTCGATGACATAGGAGTCAACGAATTGTGAAAACCCGTAAGCATTTTCATTCTGGTTTTCGGTCTTGTCATAAAACAGCTGGTTCTTGATCTCGAGATCATTCTCACCGCTGTAGATGACATCGAAATATCCGGTGGTCTGCTTGTTCTGCAGGGCGTCATTGGGACCGGTGAGGGTGTTCTTCCGGCTCAGTTTTGCGGTTCCCGTGCTCGTCAGGGCCAGGGCTCCGCCGGCTGGGAAGCAGGCATTGGTGATCGAGGCGGCGAAGACATTGCCGCCACAGGCAAAGCCGCCGAACGGGCCAAGTCCGCCTATGGCAGCCAGTTCCGCATAGGACATCTTGCCATCGGGCACGCCGATATCCGGAACGGCCTTTGCCGTCCCGGTAATGTAGGTTCCATTGTCCACCAGGGCCTGGGTCAGGCGGTTCCAGCCGCCATTCTGCTGGCCATCATACTTGTGGTACATGCCGCCGAATTCGACCCGGAGATTGTCGGAGAGACTGGTGTCGAAGGACGCCTGCAGTATGGTCTGCCGGGTGGACATGTTGCGGTAATAGCTGCCGGAATCCTCGACTTCGGCATAGAGGCTGTAACCGAATTCCTGGGTCCCTAGGGTGGCGGGGCCGCGCACCTGGGCCGACAGGACACCCTTGTCCCAGCTGCCGGTGGTATAGCTGACTTCACCCTGGGGCGAGGACATCAGTGCCCCGTTAACCCGGGCGGACTTGGGCACGAAGTTCATATAGCCGCCGGTCTTGGACGGACCATAGATGGGCGAAGCCGGACCCCGGACAATGTCGATCCGGTCGGACGCGCCGATGGGGGTCGGGTAATTGCCCGAATTGTCCAGGCGGCGGATCCCGCGGAAATAGACCTCACCCGGGGTGCCACGGATATCAAGGGCACCGCCGACGCCGAAAAAGGAGTTGGTGAAGGTGCCGGGCGCCTGGGCGACGAGGTCATAGATCTCGCTCACCCCAAAGCGTTCAATCTGCTCATTGCTGATGGTCGAGGCCGAGCGGGGGGTTTCAACCAGGGTCTTGTCGAAACCGAACACCGAGCCGACATCCTTGAGCGGCAGGGCATTGAGCGATCCTGTCACGACGATCTCGTCAACCGTAGAGGCCGCCTCGCTGGCCGGTGTCTTGGACTGTGCCCAGGCAACCGAGGTCATGGCCGTGCTGGCCAGCAAACCCGCAGCAACGGTTACCAGTGTTGCCCGGATCCGCCGGGATTGCCGCCCTGTCTGGTTCTGTCCGTCGCCTGATTGCATGTTCATCATTTAGCTAAGCCCTATGGTGCTGAAATTATTGTATTTTTAGCCAAGCTCGGTTGAACGCCGCCCCCCAGGACCGGTCGAATCAGTGCGCTTTGAGGCTCTGATTTAGGCAATGAGGCCTTGTGGCGCGACCAAAAGCTGCCCGCGCACATATCGCCATGGGAATTAGCAGGGGTTTGCCGTCCTTTTCACACATCGCGACCCGGATTTGCGGGGCTGTGCTGAAAGTTTGGACATGATGACGGGGGGCAACCCTATCGGCCGACAGGCCAGGTTCGAAGTCCAGGTCCCGGGACATTCCCGCTGACCCAGGTCTGCCGCCCGCACCGTCACGGTCCCCGGCAAAGACCTCGAAGGCTGGCCTTTTGGTCCTGCCCGCGTTAGCAGACCCCCCATGATCCGCCTCGACAATATTTCCAAGCAGAACGGCCACCAGATCCTGTTCATCGAGGCCTCGATGGGCGTGCTGAAGGGCGAAAAGGTCGGGCTGGTGGGCCCCAACGGCGCGGGCAAGACCACCTTGTTCCGCATGATCACGGGGCAGGACGTGCCTGATGATGGCCTGGTCGTCATCGATCCGGGCATGACCATCGGCTATTTCAGCCAGGATGTCGGCGAAATGTCGGGGCAGAGCGCTGTGGCCGCCGTTATGGACGGCGTTGGCCCGGTCAGCGCCATCGCCACCGAAATGGCCGCCCTCGAACAGGCCATGATCGATCCCGACCGCGCCGACGAAATGGATGCCGTCATCGAGCGCTACGGCGAGCTCCAGGAACGCTTTGAAGAGCTGGATGGCTATGCCCTTGAGGCCCGCGCCCGCGAAGTCCTGGCCGGCCTGAGCTTCAGCCAGGAGCGTATGGACGGCGATGTCGGCCTCCTCTCCGGCGGCTGGAAGATGCGCGTGGCCCTGGCCCGCCTATTGCTCATGTCGCCGGACGCGCTGCTCCTCGACGAGCCGACCAACCACCTCGACCTCGAATCGCTCATCTGGCTCGAGAAGTTCCTCAAGGGCTTCCCCGGCGCAATTCTGATGACCTCGCACGATCGGGAGTTCATGAA
>CAIYSH010000328.1 GCA_903928755.1 uncultured Alphaproteobacteria bacterium
CGGCACCACAGGCGTGGCGCAAGAGGCAGGGCGGCTGGCCAAAGCCGGTGCCCTGCTGGCAGTGGCAGGGGGCGGAGATACGGTTTCCGCGCTCAACCATGCCGGAGTGGCCGACGAATTTACCTATGTATCGACGGCAGGCGGGGCGTTTCTGGAATGGCTTGAAGGCAAGCCTTTGCCGGGCGTTGATGCTCTGCGCAAATCATGAATTCTTAACAATCCAAACACAGGGGAAACCACATGGCCCGTATTACATTGCGACAGTTGCTCGATCATGCCGCCGAACACGGCTATGGCGTTCCGGCCTTCAACATCAACAATATGGAACAGGGCCTGGCCATTCTCGAGGCCGCCCAGAAAACCGACTCGCCGGTCATCATCCAGGCCAGCCGGGGTGCCCGCTCCTATGCCAATGACATTGTGCTCAAGCACCTGATCGACGCCCTTGCGGAAATGTATCCGCATATTCCGATCTGCATGCACCAGGACCACGGCAATAACGAAGCCACCTGCGCCACAGCCATCCAGTATGGCTTTACCTCGGTGATGATGGACGGCTCCCTGGCTGCCGACGGCAAGACCCCCGCCGACTATGACTACAACGTGCGGGTGACCAAGGCCGTGGTTGACATGGCCCACTGGGTCGGCGCCAGCGTCGAGGGCGAGTTGGGGGTTCTTGGCTCCCTGGAAACCGGCATGGGCGAAAAGGAAGATGGCCACGGCTTCGAGGGCAAGCTTGGCCATGACCAGCTGCTGACCGACCCGGATCAGGCCGTGGACTTCGTCAAGGCCACCGGGGTCGACGCCCTGGCCATCGCCATGGGCACCAGCCATGGCGCCTACAAGTTCACCCGCAAGCCGGACGGCGACGTCCTGGCCATGAATGTGATCGAGGAAATCCACCGCCGTCTGCCCAACACCCACCTGGTCATGCACGGCTCGTCCAGCGTGCCTCAGGATCTGCAGGACATCATCAACCAGTATGGCGGCCAGATGCCCCAGACCTGGGGCGTGCCGGTGGAAGAGATCCAGCGCGGCATCAAGCACGGCGTCCGCAAGATCAATATAGACACCGACAATCGCATGGCCATGACCGGTGCCATCCGCAAGATCCTGGTGGAGAACCCTGGAGAGTTCGACCCGCGCAAATATCTCAAGCCCGCCATGGACGCCATGAAGGCCGTCTGCCTGCAGCGCTTCGAGGAATTCGGCACGGCGGGACAGGCGTCAAAAATCCGCCCCATCCCGCTGTCGGATATGTCCAGGCGCTATGCGTCGGGCGAGCTGGCTCCGAAAATCGGCTGATACGGCCTGGCGGGCGGGTGGCCGCTGGCCACCCTGCCCTTCCCGTCAGTCGACGTTCGCGCCGCGCATTTCCTTCACGAACAGACCGCCGACCACCACGGTAAAGCCTGCGACGATGATCGGGTACCAGAGGCCGTAATAGATATTGCCGGTGGCCGCGACCATGGCGAAGGCTGTGGTGGGCAGGAAGCCGCCGAACCAGCCATTACCCACGTGGTAGGGCAGGCTCATGGAGGTATAGCGCACCTGGGCCGGGAACATTTCCACCAGGGCCGCTGCGACCGGGCCGTAGACCATGGTCACATAAAGCACCAACAGGAAGAGCAGGCCCACCACCTTGGGCTTGTCCATCTTCGCGGGATCAGACTTGGCGGGATAACCCGCCTTGGCAAGCTCAGCCGTAAGGGCCTTGCCCCAGCTGGTCTTGGCCTCAGTGAAGGCCTTCTTCTCCATGGCGCGGCCGTCGAAGCTGTCGACAGCAGCTGACCCGATCCTGATGGACGCCAGGGATCCGGGTGCCGCGGCCTGGTTGGAATACGAGACACCGGCTGTGGCCAGGGCGGTTTTGGCGATGTCGCACGACTTGGCGAAGGTCTGCTTGCCCACCGGGTCGAACTGGAAGGTGCAGTCGGCGGGATCAGCAATCACCGTCACAGGGGCCGAGGCTGTGGCCGCCGCCAGCTGGGGATTGGCGGCGGCGGTCAGGGCCTTGAAGATCGGGAAATAGGTCAGGGCCGCCAGCAGGCAACCCAGCAGGATGATGGGTTTGCGGCCGATCCTGTCCGAAAGCCAGCCAAAGATCACGAAGAAGGGGGTGCCCAGCAGCAGGGCCAGGGCCACCAGCTCATTGGTCAGGACGCCGTCCACCTTGAGGGTCTTTTCAAGGAAGAACAGGGCGTAGAACTGGCCGGTATACCAGACCACAGCCTGACCGGCAGTGAGACCCAGCAGGGCCAGGATCACCAGTTTCAGATTGCTCCACTTGCCGAAGGCGTCGGTCAGGGGGGCCTTTGACGTGGTGCCTTCATCGACCATACGCTGGAAGACTGGACTTTCGTTCAATTTTAAACGAATCCAAAGACTGACGGCCAGAAGCACGCTGGAGACCAGGAAGGGAACCCGCCAGCCCCATTCCTTGAAGGCGTCTTCGCCCAAGCGGGTGCGGACCAGAATGATGACGATCAGGGACAGGAACAGACCCAGTGTCGCCGTCGTCTGGATCCAGCTGGTGTAGAAACCCCGACGCCCCGGAGGTGCGTGTTCGGCCACATAGGTCGCCGCACCGCCATATTCGCCCCCCAGGGCCAGGCCCTGTACCAGGCGCATGA
Source organism: uncultured Alphaproteobacteria bacterium (assembly GCA_903928755.1). Classification (GTDB taxonomy): domain Bacteria; phylum Pseudomonadota; class Alphaproteobacteria; order Caulobacterales; family Caulobacteraceae; genus Phenylobacterium. Next base: position 2,634 of record CAIYSH010000328.1, read on the forward strand.
GGATCAGGGCAATCGGCGCTGCGACGCCGATGGTCTTGTAATCCGGCAGGAGACCGACCGCGAAGGTCGACAGGCCCATGAGCAGCATGGTGACCAGAAAGGTGTTCTTTCGACCCCAGAGATCTCCCAGCCGCCCGAAGACCAGGGCACCGAACGGCCTGACCGCAAAGCCGGCCGCGAAGGCCATGAGGGCGAAGATGTAGCCCGTGGTCTCATTCACTCCGGAGAAGAAGTGCCCGGTGATGAAGCTTGCCAGGGAGCCATAGAGATAGAAGTCATACCATTCGAAAATGGTGCCGGCCGATGAGGCGCCGATGATCAGGCCATCATTACGCCCGCCTGCATTCGCGGTCTCTGTGGTCATGGTTCCCTCCCAGGTCCTGTCGGGAAGGTTAGGGGCGGACGCCTCAGGGGTCCAGAGGAGTCAGGGCCTTCAGTTGCATTCCTGACCAGACACTGTCCGGCCGATCCGCCAACCGCTCGGCGCACAGATTGCGCGCCAGGGCCGTCTCTCCGGCGCGGGTCGCTGAAACCAGCAGGGTGCGCTGGAAGACATCGCGCTGGGCATGGCTGCCCCCGAAGATGGAGAGCTGATGCCTTACCGGTGCGATGTGCCGGACCACAGCCGCATGGTCCCCCCGTCCGAAGGCGACAAGACCCCGGGCGACAGCCAGTCCGGCCGTCGCCGTTGCCAGCCAGTTGGTACCGTTCCCGCCCGGCGCACGGACCATGTCCTCAAGCGCCGCGACCCTTTGCCCGGCGTCATCCAGTCGCCCCGCACCGACAAGGGCCAGCAGGGCATGCAGGTCATTGAATACATACCAGGGCGCAGGGTCCTTGGCCGCCCAGGCGTCCGCCATACGGCTCCAGCGGGCACCCACATCGACACCGTCCAGGTGCAGCCGCCAGAGCAGGCTGCCAGCATCAGCCATGGAGAGTGCGGTATCGCCGGTATCCGGTCCGGTGAGCACCGCGTCCAGCGCCGCGAAGGCCCCCTCATGATCCATCTGCTCGAGGCCGAAGATCGCCCTGTGCCAGGTGCAGTGGATCCGCAGCATGGTATCCCGGGTCCAGGCTGGTCGTCTCTGTTCCAGGAAAGCCACCCCGGCCTCCGTCCGGCCCTGCATCTCGTTCACATGGGTCACGGCGTGGATGGCCCAGACATCCTGCGGGTCGGAGCCCAGGGCGGCCATGCCGGCGGACCGGGCCGCTTCATAGTCGCCGCATTCCTCGAGCCCGAAGGCCGCCATGCCCAGGACATAGCCCCGGCGCTCACCCTCATGATGAGGCAATGCGCGGGCCGCCCGGTCACGCAGGTTCTTCGCCTCTCCCAGAAAGAAATCCAGCTGGTGGCCGACAAGCAGGGCCAGGGCGTCCGTCGGGGCCTCTGCCAGACGGGCATCGAGGATACGGCTGGCGGCATGCCAGTCCCCGGCAACCCAGTGATCAATGGCGGCTGCGTGGGCCCGGTCTTCGTCGGTCCGGGGCGCACGGCCCCCGACTGCCCGGACGCCGCTCAAGGCGTCACGCTTCTCGCTGGCCATAAGCCCCAGATAGGCGCGAAGGGCCCCGGGCATGAAGGCTTCCGGATCCTGCGCCATGGCGGCGTGTGTGGTCGCCACCACCAATGGATCAAACCGGAAGAGCTGGTCGATGGCGGCATCCATCAGGTCGGAAGAAGCTTGGGTCATTCCAGGTCCTCAGAAACTTGAGCCAGGCGTCAGCAGAAACGCTGTCTCCTCCGGCGTCGAAACCCGCCCGAGAATGGCATTACGATGGGGAAAGCGTCCGAAGCGGTCGATCACCGCCTTATGCCGCAGTTCAAAGTCAAGGTTCCGCTCCAGCCCCGGCGCCGCAAACAGCGCGACCGCCTCGACATGGATGAGGGCGGACTCGCTGTGCATATAGGGCATGTAGAGGAAGGCGCGGGCGTCTGGCTCAAGATCAAGGTCCGCGCCCAGTTCCACAGCGGTCTGGGCGAGGATCAGGGCGACCGGATCATTGGCGAAGGCGGCGGGCCGGTCCCGATGGATATTCCGGGAAAACTGGTCGATGACGATGACTTCAGCCAGCCGTCCCTCTGCCGTCCTCCGCCAGGTCCACAGCTCTCCCCGCACGGCGGCCTCAAGAACCACCCCGAACCTGGCCGCAACCTCGCCGTCAAAGGCCTCTGATTTCTGGAACCAGGCCTTGGGGGTGATCTCCCGGAACCAGAAATCAAGAACGCTGTCGGCTGAAGCCAGGGTCATTCCACGCCACTCCTCAAATCACCGGACAATCCTACAGCAAAAAGGGCGCCCCTGCGGACGCCCTTTCCACCTTTAGTTCAATATTGAACAAACCTAGAGGTCGGAGAACTTCTTGCCGTCGGCGACAAGCTTTTCCAGGGCGGCGGCGGGCTTGAACTCATCGCCCATGGTGGCCTGGAATTCCTGCATCTTGGCCAGGACCTTGGCGGCGCCGATCTGGTCGCCGTACCACATGGGGCCACCGCGATAGACCGGCCAGCCATAGCCGTTCTGCCAGACCACATCGATGTCGCTGGCGCGGATGGCCTTGCCCTCTTCGAGGATCTTCATGCCCTCATTGATCATCGGATAGATGCAGCGCTCGAGGATTTCCTCATCGCCGATGGTGCGCGGATTGGCGCCTGACTTGACGATGAAGTCGTGGATCACCTTCTCCGTGAAGGGGCTCGGGTTGGCGTTACGGTTCTCATCGTAATCGTAATAGCCGGCACCGGTCTTCTGGCCCCGGCGGTCGGCTTCGCAGAGAACGTCGCGGATGGTGGCACCGTTGGACTTCTCCTTGACCCAGCCGATATCCAGGCCGGCCAGATCGCTCATGGCGAAGGGGCCCATGGGGAAGCCAAAGTCATAGAGGACGCGATCCACATCCCACGGCATGGCACCTTCCAGCACCAGCTTCTGGGCTTCCCGCTGGCGGGCACCGAGAATGCGGTTGCCGACGAAGCCGGGGCAGACCCCGACCAGGGCCGCGACCTTGCCGATCTGCTTGGCCAGCTTCATGGAGGTGGCGATCACCGACTTGGAGGTGTGATCCGCGCGGACGATTTCCAGCAGCTTCATCACATTGGCTGGCGAGAAGAAGTGCAGGCCGATGACCGCTTCCGGACGCTTGGTGACCGAGGCGATCTCGTCGATGTTCAGGCCCGATGTGTTGGTGGCCAGGATCGCGCCGGGTTTGCAGATGGCGTCGAGCTTGGTGAAGATGTCCTTCTTGATGTCCATGCGCTCGAATACCGCCTCGATGACCAGATCGACGTCGGCAAAGGAGTCTTCCATGGAGAGCGAGCCGGTGATCAGGGCCATGCGCTCTTCCACCTGGGCGGCGGTGATGCCGCCACGGGCCGCGGTGCGCTCATAGTTCTTGCGGATGGTGGCCAGGCCACGATCCAGGGGCTCCTGCTTCTGCTCGACGATCACCACGGCAATGCCGACATTGGCAAAGTTCATGGAAATGCCGCCGCCCATGGTGCCCGCGCCGATGACGCCGACCTTCTTGATCGGGATCAGGGGGGTGTCATCAGCAACATCCGGGATCTTCTGGGCCTGACGCTCGGCGAAGAAGGAGTAACGCTGGGCGGCCGACTGGCTGCCGCTCATCAGTTCGCCAAACAGCTTGCGTTCGACACCCAGGCCCTCGGCGAAGGGCAGGTTCACCGCGGCTTCGATGCAGCGGATATTGTATTCCGGCGCCAGGAAGCCGCGGAACTTGCGGGCATTGGCCTTGCGGAATTCGGCGAAGATTTCCGGCTTGCCGCGGGCGGCCTCGACCTTGCTGTTGTTGTCGCGCACCTTGACCAGGGGACGGCCCTCGGCCACGGCCTTGCGGGCAAAGGCGATGGCACCTTCCTTCAGCTTGCCTTCTTCGACCAGCTCATCGATCAGGCCCATGGCCAGGGCTTCCTTGGCAGGAGCATGACGACCCGAGGTCATCATTTCCAGGGCCTTTTCAGGGCCAACCACGCGGGGCAGGCGCTGGGTGCCACCGGCACCCGGCAGCAGGCCGAGATTGACTTCCGGCAGGCCGAAACGGGCGGAAGGCACGCCGACGCGATAGTTGGCCACCAGGGCCACTTCCAGACCGCCGCCAAGCGCCGTGCCATGAATGGCAGCGACCACCGGCTTGGGCGAGTTTTCCATGGTGTCCTGCACGTCCTGCAGGGAGGGGCCCTTCATGGCACCGCCGAATTCGGTGATGTCAGCACCGGCGATGAAGGTGCGGCCTTCGCAGATCAGCACGATGGACCTGGCCGCCGGATCAGCAATGGCGGCCTTGAAGCCTTCGAACAGGCCTTCACGGACATTGGCCGACAGGGCGTTCACGGGCGGAGAATTCAGGGTGATGACGGCCACATCCCCGTCGAGGGTTAGGTCGGTCACCGAATTGATGGCGGTCATGTCTGGGCGTCCTCACTGAGGTTGTGGCGACCGTCTCTCAGGGGACGGTCCTGGAAGTTTCAAACGGCTGTTTACAGGGGCCCGGGCGGGGGGGCGAGTCAAAACTGCGGGGGCTTTGCCGGGGATGTCGGGCGGGATATGACCTTCAACTCATCTCACAACAAGGAGGGGCGAAATGGCTCTGGACATGTTCTCGCTGAAGGGTCGCGTCGCCCTGGTCACCGGCGGATCCCGCGGCATCGGCAAGATGATCGCCGAAGGTTTCCTGGCGCAGGGTGCCAAGGTCTACATCTCGTCGCGCAAGGCCGCGGTCTGCGACGCCGTGGCGGCGGAACTGTCGGTCGATGGTGCCGAGTGCATCTCCCTGCCCCAGGACATTTCCACGGTCGAAGGTGCCCAGACCCTGGCCCGCCGCATGACCGAACTGGAACCCAAGCTGGACATTCTGGTGAACAATGCCGGGGCCGCCTGGGGCGCACCCTTTGACGAGTTCCCTGAAAGTGGCTGGGATAAGGTCATGGACCTGAACCTCAAATCCCCCTTCTTCCTGACCCAGGCCCTGCACAAGGCCCTGGCGGCGGCCGGCACCCAGGAAGCCCCTGCCAAGGTGATCAACATCTGTTCCATCGACGGCATCCGCCTGAACCCCCAGGAGACCTATTCCTATCACGCCTCCAAGTCGGGCCTGATCTACCTGACCCGGCGCATGGCCGCCAGGCTGATCGAGGACAATATCAATGTCACCGGCATTGCGCCCGGGGCCTTTGCCTCGGAAATGAACCGGGTCGCCCGGGATCAGGGCGATGCCATTGCCAAGCGCATTCCCTCCCGCCGGATCGGCCGGGATGAGGACATGGCCGGGGCAGCCATCTATCTGGCCAGCCGCGCCGGCGACTATGTGGTGGGCGAGACCATTGCCGTCGACGGGGGCGTTGCCCTGGCCAGCTTCGGCGGCCTCTGACTCAGGGTCGGGCTTCCTCGATCGCCGCCTCGGCGGTCGCGGCGGCCTCGGCCAGGGTCGCCAGGTTGTGCTCATGTCGGGACTTGTCGATCCGGTAGAAGAGCAGAACCAGCACGGACAGCACCTTCATGCCGGTGGCAAAGGGCAGGTAGAGCAGGGACATGTGCCGCATGATGTCGGGGTCGACAGTCCCGGCCGCGGCATGGGTGGGGAAGTGCGCCGTGGTGATCAACAGCCCGGCCAGGAAGACGCCAAACCCGCTGGTGAATTTTGGCAGCAAGCCATTGGCAGCCATCAGCAGGCCTTCGGAACGGACCCCGGTCTGAACGGCGGCATCCTCGACCACGTCGGCAATCATCGAGGTGATGATGATGTAACCGGCAATGGCCAGGGTGGCGGAGAAGAACCCGTCCATCAGCAGGATCCTCAAGACCCAGGGCGAACTGTTGGGCGGCATCAGATCCAGCAGTCGCAGGCCTTGCGGGAGGGCATCTGCCACCACGGATATGCCAAACAGGCTGATCATGGCGGCCTTCTTGCCGAACCGGCGGGCGGCGGGCCCGGCAAGGGCAACCCCGGTCACCGAGGCCGCAACCCCGGCCATGGCCAGGAAGGAAACCGACGTGCCGGTCAGTCCCCAGAGCTCGATGTAGAAATACTGGCTGAGCGCAGTCCCCATGCCGCCGGCCACGCCGGAGCAGAACCCTGACAGCATGATGACCACCAGGGACGGGTTGGTGATGGTGGCGCTGATTTCCCGCCAGACCTGGGACAGGGGCACGGTCCGGGCTTCCGGCCTGGAGAGATAGGGGATGCGGTTATGGGTGCCGAGGGCTGAAATGATGATGGACAGCCCCATGACCGCGGCAGCCAGTATGCCGTAGTGGGCATAGCCGGTGCGGTTCAGCATCCCCCCGTTGGCCGGGCTGAGGAAGACCTGGTAGAGGGCGATGTTCATCACCAGGCCGCCCACCACGCCGAAGAAGAAGCGGTAGCTGAACAGGCTGGTCCTGGCGTTGTAGTCAATGGTCAGTTCCGGGGCGAGGGCAGCGCTGGGCACCTCATAGAGGCTGACCGCGAACTTCATCAGGACCAGCATGCC
>CAIYSH010000329.1 GCA_903928755.1 uncultured Alphaproteobacteria bacterium
CAGACAGTTCGATTTCCTTGGCGACCGAAACGCCGTCCTTGGTGGAGCGCGGAGCGCCGAAGGACTTCTCGATCACCACATTGCGACCCTTGGGGCCCAGGGTCACCTTCACGGCATTGGCGAGGATGTTCACGCCGCGCAGCATGCGATCGCGCGCGTCGGAACCGAAATAGACGTCTTTAGCGGCCATTTTCTGTGTGCTCTTTCAAATAATTGCTGGGGTAGAGGACGTTCGTCGGGGGCTATTCAACAACGCCCAGAACGTCGCTTTCCTTCATGATCAGGAGGTCCTGACCGTCGATCTTCACTTCGGTGCCGGACCACTTGCCGAACAGGATGCGGTCGCCTGCCTTGACGTCCAGGGGCTGGACCTTGCCGCTGTCATCACGGGCACCGGGGCCGACGGCGACGACTTCGCCTTCCTGCGGCTTTTCCTTGGCGGTGTCGGGAATGATGATCCCGCCCTTGGTCTTTTGTTCTTCCTCGATGCGCTTGATGAGGACGCGATCTCCCAGGGGACGAAACGCCATGTCTTTCTCTCTCCGTTTGGAACGGTTGATGTATGGGTCGGATTGACCTCAAGGCCAGCTGTTAGCACTGACGGCCGATGAGTGCCAAACCCGGTGGGGAGTTAGGTATGGACACCCCAAGAGTCAAGGCGCTGATCTGTCGATTGTTCGGGGCAGAAAAGGCTTTGGTGACACCCCTGTCTGCGATTAGGGTCCGCACCGAGGGAATTTTGAGGAAACACATCATGCGTCGCATCACCGCCATCGCCCTGTTCGCCACCCTGGCCACGGCCAGTTTTGCCCAGGCGGAAACCTGGAAGGGCTATACCGCCGTCAGCGCCAGCAATCTGCAGTGGTCCTATGATGCGGACTATTCCTACAGGGACGCCAAGTCCCAGCGTGTGGTCGTGCTGTCGGCCGTTGGCAAGGTCGGGGCGTCACCGCGAATGGGGCCTTCTGCGCCAGGGGCTGCTGATGGCGTGGGTTCGGTTGTCGCTCTGGACTGCAAGGCCAGCAACATGATCCTGGTCTCTGGTTACTCTCCGAAGAAACCTCTGGCCATTGCCGACGACTGGCGGTCGTCTGCCCCCAAGAAGGTTGAATCCGGCGAGGACAAGGCCCTGCTCGCGGCGGCCTGCGCCGGCGCTGAAAACCTGCCCGTAAAATAGGGTCAGGACCTGACGCGGGGCCTAAGCCCTGCGTCGAGGGCTGCCTGTGCCAGGGCCTCGATTTCGGCCCTGGACCTTCCTTCCAATGAGGGCACCCCGGCATGGTCTTCCATGCTGGTGATCCGGCCCGCCCTCATAACGGCGATCCGGTCTGCCAGGGTTGCGATTTCCTCGCGGTCGTGGGCGACATAGAGGACCGGCAGGGACAGGCTCTGATGCAGGGCCTGCAGATAGGGCAGGATCAGGGCCTTGCTCTCCGGGTCGAGGCTGGCGAGGGGTTCATCCATCAGCAACAGCCGCGGCTGGGCGAGCAGGGCCCGGGCCATGGCAACCCTTTGACGTTCGCCCCCCGACAGTCGGGCCGTGCTGCGGTCAATCAGACCCGAAAGGCCCATCAGATCCACCACATCATCGAACCTGATGGTGTGCGGCTGAGGTGCCCGTCTGAGGCCGAAATCCAGATTGCCGCGAACGGTCAGGTGCGACAGCAGGCCGGCATCCTGGAACACAACGCCGATCGCCCGCCTGTGGGTCGGCTCGAACACGCCCTCGTCCTGCCAGGTCTCGTCACCAATCCGCACCTGACCCTTCAGTCGGGTCAGACCGGCCAGGGCCCGGATCAGGGTCGACTTTCCGCTGCCAGAGGGCCCGGTCAGGGCTGTGACCCCCGATGGTGGCAAGGTCAGGGAAACATCCAGGGTCAGGGTGCCGACCTGTCCCGACAGCTGTGCTTCCAGACCGCGGGTCATGGTGCCTTCCCCGTTCGGTCCAGGACTGCAATGACCGTCAGGACGCAGAAGGCAAAGGCCAGAAGGCCCGCCGCCAGCAGGTGAGCCTCATTGAACTTCAGGGATTCTACCAGCTGATAGATCCTTACGGAGACCACTTCGGTCTGCCCCGGAATGGCCCCGCCGATCATCAGCACCACGCCGAACTCGCCGACCGTATGGGCGAAGACCAGGATTGCGGCACTGGCAAACCCGCGTCTGGCCTGCGGGATGGCCACCGAGCAGAATGCATCCAGGGGCGAGGCCCTCAGGGTCGCCGCGGCCTCCATAGGGCCTTCACCCATGGCTTCAAACGCATTGCGGATCGGGGTGATGGCGAAGGGCAGGGAATAGACCATGGAGCCGATGACCAGTCCGGTAAAGGTGAAGGCCAGGGACCGGATGCCAAATGGATGAAGGAGGGCCATGAGTGGGCTCTGCGGGGCCAGGGCCAGCAGGAGGTAGAAGCCCAGCACGGTCGGTGGCAGGACGATGGGCAGGGACAATACCGCGCCAAGCACATCCTTCCACCAGCTCCGTCTGCGGGCCAGCATCCAGGCCACGGGTGTGGATACAAGTATCAGCAGGACCGTCGTAACGGTCGCCAGTCTGACAGTTGTCCAGATCACCTCCAGCATGGTCAGGGGACCTGGTAGCCGTAGCTGGTGATGATCGCCCGGGCCCTGCGGGACTTGAGGAAGGTCAGGAACTGCCTGGCCGCAGGATCCTGCTCGCCAGTTTTCAGCAGGATGGCCTGCTGGGCGATGGGCCCATGATCGGTGGTCGGAACCAGCCAGCGCGATCCCCCCGGCCTGCGGATGACCTGGGAGAGGGCGACAAACCCCAGGTCCGCCGCGCCGGTTTCCA
>CAIYSH010000330.1 GCA_903928755.1 uncultured Alphaproteobacteria bacterium
GCCTTCGCCGGTGGCGGCGTGTCCTATCAGAGCGCCACCAACAGCCAGCTGGGCAGGCTGCCCCTGCTCAACGTCAAGGCCTATGCCCTCGTCGACCTGCGGGCGGGGTTGGAGACCCAAGACCGCCGCTGGAAGCTGTCGGTGTGGGCGCGCAATGTGGGGGACACCTTCTATTCGACCACCATCAACCGGGACCTCGACACCACCGTCCGTTTTGCCGGCATGCCCGCGACCTATGGCGTGACGCTCAGCCATCTGGCCTGGTAGGCGAGGACGCGGCCGGGCGGGTCGGGGCGCAATCCCCGACCTCGACCTTGCGACCATCTTTCAACGACCGCTTGTGGGAAGCCGGGCGTGTCTGAAACCAGGAGCTCCATCGTGGATGACATGCCCGCCCCTCCGGCGCTGATCGACCGGTCCGTGCCCTCCAAGTCACTGCCCGTACCCACCACGGTCAGCCCCCAGCTCCAGCGCTCCATTTCCCAGCTTGCCGGCGCACAGGGGCTCACAGCCGGCCAGACGCCGACGACAGCTGAGGCGTGGCGCGAATTTGTCCAAGCCGCCGACGCCCAGGGCCTGGCCATGGTCCCCCTGCTGGAGAGCCTGTTCCCGCACACGGTCCGCAAGCACGTGATCGCCGGCGTGACGGTCCGCGAGATTACGCCGGGCACTCTGGACCCGAAGAAGGCCGGCCGGCTGCTCCTGAACTTCCACGGCGGCGGTTATCTCATGAACGGCGGCGAAGCGAGCACCGCCGAGGCCGTGCTCGGAGCGCACTACAGCGGCATGAAGGTGATCTCGGTCGACTACCGAATGCCGCCGGATCACCCCTTCCCGGCGCCCCTCGACGATGCCGTTGCGGTTTGGTCTGCGATCGCCGCGGATCGCAGTCCGGCATCTGTCGGAGTCTTCGGGACCTCCGCCGGCGGCGGACTGACCCTGGCGCTCGTCCTGCGCCTGAAGGCGCTTGGCGCCCCCCTGCCGGGCGCACTGGCGACCGGCACGCCATGGGCGGACCTCACCGGGGCGAGCGACTCCTATGCGGTCAATGCCGACGTCGATGGCGTCTTTTCCCGGTTTGACGGCGTCGCCCAGGGGATGGCGTCACTCTATGCGGGCTCAACCGCCCTGACAGACCCGCTGATCTCCCCGGTCCATGGCGACTTCGCGGGTTTCCCGCCGACCATCCTGACGACCGGCACGCGGGACATCCTCCTCAGCGACACGGTCCGCGTCTATCGCGCGCTCCGAGCGGCCGGCGTCACGGCGCGCCTGGAAGTCCATGAGGCCATGTCGCACGCTGAATTCATCTATGCCTTCGACAGCCCTGAATCGGCAGTGGTCTTCGGGGACATGGCGGCCTTCTTTGAGGCGCACCTGGCCGACGCCTAGGTTGAAGGGAAGCCTGGATTCGAGGGACCTGGTCTGGCCAGGCCGAGGCTGGGAGGCGTGCGCCCAACCCGAGACGCATTGACCTTGGACTGACACCACCGCCACGCAGTCACGGCAACTCGTCTCTTCTCCGAAGCGACCCTGCTGAACCCCCGCGGGGCCGGGGCTTTCCACCGCTCAAACCGTCAATCCGCAGTGTTTCCGGCAGCTCAGAGGCCTGACCCAAATCTCGACAGCTATACGGGTGACATGATCCTCTTTGGGGCGCTCCGACCAGTGCAAATCAAGGAAAATGGTAAGGTCACCGCCTTGCCGATAGTGCAGGCCATCATCCGTGACCTCAATCTATCCGCTCTGAAGGGCAGCCACTGAGCGTCGAAGGCGGTTACCAGCATGCTCAACGCTACCAAGGCAAAGGCTTTGGACCACAGGCGGCCCGTCGGGGAATTCCGCTAACAGGGTTGGAGTTTCCCTTGCCTGAACCCAGACAGGTGCCTCCTGACCGCCGGAACCATTTTCTGCACGACCCGTTGGGGCCGCTGGCAAACACCGCCGGTCATACGGGCGTCTTCAGTCGCGCGGAGCATAACACCTGCAAAACGGCAGGCCCGGCACATGGGTTCAATCAGCCACTATCCCTGAGATTTTCACGAGGACAAATCGCCTGGGCGTAGGGGCGTCGCGTTTATTTCCCGGGCCCCGCCAGGGGCGCTGAGGGGCCGGTTTTTGCCTCTGGCACCCGCTGGTCGGACAGTCCGAAATGGGTCGACAGATAGTCGAGCACCAGCCTGTACTCCTCGTCACTCAGCTGTGCGCCCGAGCCTATCATGCGCGCCAGCACAGCGGTCCAGTCGTCACGGGTCCGCGGTTGGCCGATAATGACTTCGGCTGCGTGGCACTGGGTGCAGGCAGATTCGAGCTGCGCCTTTCCCTGCCCTGCGGGCAATTCCTGGGCCTGTGCGGCAAGGCTGACCCAAAGGGTGGACGCGGCGACAAGCAGAACATCACGAAAGACCATCATGGACCTCCAGTCACAGTCTCAGAGCGGTGGAGCCGCCGGCTGGACGTCGGCCGCGCCAATGGCACCCGGTTGAAGCTGCCTTACGTCCTTCTATCTGGCCGATGCAAGTTGGATCGCCAATTGACCCGTCCCGATGACGGGAATGGTAACCGTCGCGGGGTGTACGGCGTCCTGGTAGATTGTGATGCGGGCGTAGTTGGCATTCTTGCCGGGGCCCTGGGCCGCACGTTGCCCTGGCGCAGGGGTGACGCCGCCGGCCACGGAGAACCGGACGCGGTGGCCAGGCTGGAACACATAGGCCATGGGTTGTGCGGTGATCCTGAAGCTGCGGATTTCGCCCGGCTTCAAGGGGTTCGGCTTAGATGTGTCGGGGTAGCGCGGAGCATTGATGGCGCCCGATGAGACGTAGTGCGACTGTCCGTCTGGTCCAACGTCCGTGATCATCAAAACGAAGTCGGTGTCCGGGGCGCTAGATGACGCC
>CAIYSH010000331.1 GCA_903928755.1 uncultured Alphaproteobacteria bacterium
AATGTGGATAGAGCTGCGCCCGGACCGAAGCTATGGCCGCAGCCAGGAATTCCGGGGTCGTGGCATAGACCGGCATGATCACCGAGATCAGCGGCCTCAGCGTCAGGGCAGCGACCTTGCCGGCAATCTCCTGCCGGTCCGTGGCACTCAGGGTGTCATTATCCCGGATCCAGCACTCATATTCGTAGGCGGTCAGGTAGTGCTCTTCCAGAACCGCCTGGATGAAGGTCGCCGCCATCCTGTGACGCGACGCCCTGACCGCCAGCGCATGCAGGGGTCTGTGAAGCCAGGGGCGCTTGCGGATTTCGGTGAGCACACCAACGGCAACAGGCCGGATATGCTGCCACAGGCGTTCCTTCAGAGGCACAGTCTGTAATTGCAAGCGAGCATTCCGTTGATGACCCGCGCCGTCGTCAGGCCTGAGCGAGAAGCTGGTCCAGATCCTTGATGCTCGTGACCGGAGACGCGACGCCGCCTTCCATACGCATGACCTTGTTGCAGTACAACCGGATCAAGTCCATGTCGTGGGAGGCCAGAACCAGAATGCCGGCCCGTTCCACCAGGCTGAGCAGCCGCTGGTGGGCAATCTTCTGGAAGTCGGCATCGCCCACGGCAATCCATTCGTCCATCAGCAGGACATCGGCATCTACCGCTGTGGCGACCGCAAAGGCCAGGCGGGCGGCCATGCCGGCGGAATAGGTCTTGAGCGGCATGGCCAGGAAGGGGCCCAGACCGGTGAATCTGCCGATCTCGTCCATCTTGGCGTCGATTTCCCGGGTGGTCAGACCGGCGATCCGTCCACGCAGGCGGATATTCTCCAGCCCTGTGGCCGACGGGTCGATGCCGAGGCTGAGGTCCAGCAGGGGGGCGATGCGACCCTTGACTTCGATCTGGCCCTCATCCGGCTCATAGGCACCCGACAGGGCGCGCAGCAGGGTCGTCTTGCCCGAACCGTTGTGACCGATCAGGCCCAGCCTGTCTCCGGCCTTGAGTGTCATGGACAGGCCGCTGATGGCGGTGACTTCTGCGCTTCCGTGGTGCGACTTGCTCAGACGACCGCCAATGGCGACCCGCGCCAGATGCTTTTTCAGCGACTTGGCGTCCACGCCATAGACCGGAAAGCGAAGGGTGAGGTCCTTGACCGTTATGGAGACCGGGGGTGCCTTCATAGGTAATGCACAATCCGACGACGGGTGAGGGCAAACAGCGAGAAGGTCACCGCCCAGCCGATCACGGCCATGGCGATCAGCACGACATAGGTCTGCAGGGCCGGCTGGGCCCCCAGCAGCGGACCCCGGATGGAGTCCAGCATATGGAAGAAGGGATTGTAGATCAGCACCAGCGTCATCATCGGGCTGTGGAAATCCGGCTTCCAGAAGACCGGGGTCATGAACATGGAGAACTGCATGACCGAGGTGACAATCTGCGGAATGTCGCGGAACCGGGCCGACGAAATCGCCACGGCCAGGCTGATCCAGGATACGTTCAGCAGGGTCAGGACCAGCCCGGCAATCGCCAGGGGCAGGTTCATGGTCCGCCAGTAACCGAACCAGATCAGCACGGCGACAATGATGATCAGGTGGTGCAACAGGGTCACCAGATTACGCAGCAGGGTCCGCCAGACAAAGGTGAACATGGGCAGGGAGGTCTGGCTGAGCATGCCCGAGGCGTGGACGAAGGTCTCGCAGCCCTCGATGATGACCAGGGAGATCATGCCCCAGAACACGATCCCCAGGGCCACGAAGGGCATGGTCTCCTGCAGGGAGATGTGCTGCAGCTCGGAATACAGGAACCCGATCCCCAGGACCATGAAGGCCATGGACAGGGTGATCCAGAACGGCCCGAGAATGGAGCCACGATAGCGCGAAATCACGTCATGCGACGCCAGGGACCAGGCCAGGCCCAGCTTGGGAACCGACGCCCGCAGGTCGGCATAGGCCATGGCGAATTCATGCAAGCTTCCACGGCGACCCGTACGCAGCATGTGTTGGGCGGTGTGCATTCGGTCTCCGTATCGAGGGCCGCTGGTATCAGGTCGCATTTTTCGGCGCAAGCATGGCACCCGGACCTAAGCATCACACATTGTGGACGGCAGTGCGGCACCCATGTTAGCCGAGGGATGCAAAGCTCATGTCCACGATCAAATCAGACCCACCAAACGTCAGCGTGCGCCGAAAGGCGAAAGCCCGCCAGAACGACCTCCGGCTCAGCGAGTCCGGGGTCTGGCTGATCGTGCCCTGCTACAAGGTCAAGGCGCACATCAGCCGGGTGATCGCCCGGGCACCGGACTGGATCGAAGGGATTGTCTGCGTCGACGATGCCTGTCCCGAAAACTCCGGCGACTTCATCGAAGAGGCCAAGGCAGACGCCCGAGTGCGGGTGGTGCGCCTGCCTCAGAACCGCGGCGTGGGCGGCGCAACCCTGGCCGGCTATGCCGAGGCCGACCGGCTGGGCGCCCGGATCCTCGTCAAGGTGGACGGGGATGACCAGATGGATCTCAGCTATCTGGCCCAGCTGGTCGCCCCCATTGTTCTGGGCGAGGCCGACTATGCCAAGGGTAACCGCTTCACTTCGATCAGCCACCTGCAGGCCATGCCGCCCGTCCGGGTCTTCGGCAATGCGGCCCTGAGTTTCGCGGCCAAGGTCTCGACGGGCTACTGGAACGTCTTTGATCCGACCAATGGCTTCACCGCCATCGAGTCCAGCGTTGCGCGGCGGGTGATGGAAAAATCGGTGTCCCAGAGGTTCTTCTTCGAGACGGACCTGCTCTACCATCTGGGAACCCTGCGGGCCGTGGTCCGCGACGTGCCCATGCCGGCCCGCTATGGGGATGAGGTGTCCAACATCCGCATCAGCGCCATCATCGGCCCCTTTGCCGGCAAGCATCTGACCAATTTCCTGCAGCGAATTCTCGGCCAGTATTTCGTCCGGGACTTCAACGTCGCCACCCTCGAAATGCTGGCGGGCCTTTTCCTGTTCGGCTTCGGCATGATCTACGGCCTGCATTGGCTGGCCGTTCGGGATGTGCATCAGGCCGCCTCCGCTGGCGTGGTGATGATGGCGGCACTTCCGGTCCTGATCGGCGTCCAGCTACTGCTTCAGGCCATGAACTTCGATGTCCTGAATGTCCCGACCCGGGCCATTCATCCTTATCTGCGGGCGATTGAAAGGCTCGAAGCCAAATGAGTTTGAGCCTCAAGGACACGGTCCTCTGCGGGATCTTTGCGGTCGTGCTGCCCGCCGGCCAGATGCTGTTCAAGATGGCGGCCATAGCCGATGCCAGCCTCGATGGCCCGATCGTCCTGCGTCTGCTGAAGAACCTGCCCCTGATGAGCGCCTTTGCCTGGTACGGGGTTACGGCACTGTTCTGGTTCTATGTCCTGACCCGGGTGCCGCTCTCTACGGCCTATGCTTTTTCCATGGTGGGCTCTGCCCTTGTACCGGTCATGGCCTGGGTGTTCTTCAAGGAGGCCCTGAACTGGCAGATGGGCCTGGGCTTTGTCGTGATTTTCATCGGTCTGGTAATCATTGCCCGGGCCCGGCCGGCCTAGGGGCATTTCCCTTGGACAGCGGGTTTTGGAATGCCTCGCTCCGATGACCGGTTCCCGCAAACCGGAACATGCACTAGGGTCGGTGGGGTGACCTGCCATGCGTGGAGCCTCCCATGACGTCGATCCGATCCAGGCTCACGGCCGAGCGGGTTACCCAGGCGATCCTGATTCTGGGCTTCCTGCTGGTGATTGCTGCCAACATGCCCGGACAGCTTTCCAATGACTCGATCCGGCAGCTGCATGAAGCGCGGGCAGGCGTTCGCGAGACTTGGGGGCCTGTGGTCTACGCCTCGATCCTGGCTGCCTTTGACCGGATCATCCCGGGCACAGGGCTCTATCTGGTCAGCAGCGTCTTCCTGTTCTTTGCCACCCTCTGGGGCATGTTGGGCCTGCGGTCGCGGGTCAGCTGGCTTGCCCCCCCCGCGGCCCTGGCCCTGATCCTCAGTCCGTCGGTCATGCTCTATCAGGGCATTGTCTGGAAAGACGTCCTGTTTGCCAACCTCGCCGTCACCAGCTTTGTCCTCCTGGCGCGCATTGCCCGGGTCTGGAGACCCAGGCAGGTGCCCTGGATCACCTTCGGCGGGCTCCTCATCACGCTGGCGGTCGCTGCCCAGGTCCGCCAGAATGGCATCATTGCAGCCGTGATCGCCGCAGGTGTTCTTGGCTGGACACTGCGCAGTCTTGGATGGCGCAGGGCGGTCAGCTGGGGTGTGGGCCTGCTGGCTGCGGTTGCGGTGGTTTCCCATGGCCTGGCCATCGTCTGCACGCCCCGGACCTCCCTGGTCCGGGGAATGGAAAATCAGGGCATCCGGTCAATTCTCCAGTATGACCTTGTCGGCATGGCGGCCCACGATCCCAAGGTGACCCTGTCCCTGATCGCGGCTGAAGACCCGGACGCTGCCCGAAACATCCTGACCTATGGCGTGCCGCTCTATGCACCGGAACGGATCGACTTCCTGGACCAGGATCCCCGGGTCGGAAAGGCGCTCTGGCATGTTCCGCTCGGCGTGCTGAGCCGTCAGTGGGGAGACCTGGTCCTTACGCATCCCCTTGCCTATTTCCATCACCGCTGGGATGTCTTCGACGCTGTTTTCATGACCCCCCATATCGACAGCTGCCTGCCCTTCTATGTGGGCATAGACGGTCCGCCGAACACAATTGCAGACCTCAAGCTGACACCGGGCGTCGATCCCGTGGATCAGAAGCTCTATAATTACGGCACGCTTTTCCTCGACACCCCGGCCATTTCACATGTGGCGTTTGCCGGACTGGCCCTGGCCATCAGTCTGGCCCTCATGCTGCGTCGGGCACCGCAGGATTTCGCCATGGTCGGTCTGATGGTCTCGGGGCTGGGCTTTGCAGGATCCTTTTTCCTGATCTCGATCGCCTGTGACTACCGTTATCTCTACTTCCTCGACCTTGCGGCCCTCACCGGCTTGTTTTACGTGGCGGTCGATCCCCCCTGGACCCGCAGGAAAACAGGACCTGAATCATGAAAACCCGCCACGCCCTGCTGCTCGCCATGACGGCCAGTCTGGTGCTTTCAGCCTGCGACAATGCCAGAACCCGGGCATCGAACGAAGCCAAGGCCCCGGTTCCGGCGAATGGAATCGCGCCGGCTGTGGGTCTGATCACGGCCCCGACCGGTCCCGTCACCGAGCGCGTTGGGCCGGTCACCTGGAACGAGACGACACGCACATTCGAATTCCAGGGCAAGGCCCTTGTCGCCGCACGGCAGTGGATTTTCAACGCCGAGCCAAATGAGTTCATGGTGACGTCCGCGGCCACGGGTCCGGCGGACGGCGCGGGCCTTGCGGTCACGGAAAACCGCGCGGACGTCATCCTGCATACGGCTGCCGGTCTGGATCTCGACGGCGGAAAATATCCCCTCCTGGTCCTCCGCCTGACCCGGGTGAAGGCCGGCGACCTCTGGGATGGATCGGTCCACTACACCACGGTCAAGCATGCGGAAACCGAAGCCTATCTGGCCAAGGCCCCCAAGGATGCCAATCCCGGCCTCAATGAAACCGTGACCATTGTCTACGACATGCACAAGCTGCGCCGGGGTGGGGATGACTGGAAGTCTTCAAAAATCGACCAGATCCGGCTTGACCTGGACGATGCGCCGGGCGGGGCCTTCATCATCCACCAGATTGCCCTGGCAGAGCGGCCGGCGGGTTACCCCTAGGTCTGTTCCCGTGCGCTACCGAACCGCCAGCAGGGCATCGAGGGCACCTTCGACCTGCTGTCGTTCCGCTTTGAGGGCTGCAACCTGGCCAGACTCAAAGGCGACCACCTCATCGAGCCCCTGGATCCGGGCATTCAGGGATTCCGTCAGGGCCCCCAGCCGGGCATTCATTTGGTTGTACTGGTCTGCGCGATCCCGGAGTTCCTCGATCTGTTCCTGGGCAAGTGCGAGGGCAGACCGGGTCTGATCGAGGTCTGCAAGGGCCTGGTTCCTGGATTGGGTCACCGGTGAGACCAGGGGGCCGATCTCCTGGCGCAGGCGTCCCAGAAGGTCATGGGCGGCATTCATCAGACCGATGTCGGCCCTTTCGCCCCGGGCTGTTGCCAGCAGCCAGTCGTGCACCCCCTGGGCTGCACGCCCGATTTCGCCGAAAGGCTCCAGATCGCCGACCGTGTTGTTATGGCGCAGGTCAGGGGTCAGGAAGTCGTCAATCGCGGCCTGTGCCCGCGTGTTCAGGTCGGGAAGCGGTGCGCCGAGGGTCGTTTCCATGGCGCTGACCACGGGTCGCCAGTCGGCCAGCAGGGCATCATATTCCACGAAGGCGCGGGGAAGATCGCGGGTCCCGCGTTCGGTGGCGACCATGTAGCTCATCCACAGCAGGACCGACTTAATCTCCGGGAAGCCGTCTCGATGGGCCAGGGAGCCAGCCACGGCCAGGGGGTGGCGGACGGGTATCACGCAGCGGGCTTCCAGGTTTTCCGACTCCAGCACCTGGCGCCAGAGGGGCAGGAGGACGGAAACCCGGGGGTCCTTCAGCAAGGGTATGCCGGCGCGGCGGTATTCCGAGCGGAAAAGTTTGATCGCCCGGGCGGACCATTCCATGGCATCCGGCACTTTCGCACCAGGGTCGGTGAAGGGGTCGTCCCAGGCGCTGCCTGCGGCCCGCAGCCTCTCGTCATTGAAGACCGCAATACGCCAAGGCTCGAAATAGCCCTTCGCATTGTGTGTGTCCCCCGGCATCACATGGCTGGGTAGCTTGGCACCAGCCAGGGCCAGGAGCTGGGTCAGGGCCGAGGTGCCGGAACGATGCATGCCCAGCACCAGATAGGCGGGGCGTCCTGCAAGCTGTCCCGGAGAGGATGAGGGGGTGGCCATGGTCAGACTTCAAAAGTTTTGATCATCCCAGACCTAAGCCCAAGACGCGGCCCCGGCTAGGCCCCGCGGCAATTCTGCCGACATGAGGGTCCAAGACCCAGCAGTGTTTCTGGGCCACGCAGGTTGATCGCCCCGGGCTTCTGTTGCACACACGGCATCCGCTTCAAGGGACATGCTGAATGGCCAGCCGGGCCTCACCGGAAGAAATCTACAATGTCGTCGCAGGCGCGTTCGATGTGGAATTCTACCTGACCATATACGACGACGTCGCCAGGGCGGGGCTGGATCCGATCCGGCATTTCCTGGATGAAGGCAGCCGTGAGGGCCGTGATCCGGCTCCCTGGTTCTCGACCCGGGCCTATCTGGAGGCCGTCCCCGAAGCCGCCGCCGACAATCCCTTTTATTTCTATCTGTCTGCAGGCTGGCGTCTGGGCCAGGCACCGCAGGCCTCCGAATTTGCCTCCGCCCACCTCTGGTCCGCCGCTGATTCGGGCAACAGCCCCGGGTCAGCACTGCAGAATGGTCTGGCAGACCCGCGCGTGCAGAGGCACGGGTCTCGCCCGGTTGCCGACCCGGCGGCAAGCCCAGACCCCTGGACGGTCGATCGTGACGTCCTGCTCCAGGTCTTCGACGCAGACTATTACCGCGCCATCTATCCTGACATTGCGGAAGCGGGCATTGATCCTCTGGATCACTTCCTCACGGAAGGCTGGCGGGAAGGCCGGGCCCCCAGCAGGACGTTTTCGGTGCCCGACTATCTGGAATTCAATCCGGATGTGGCGGCGCTGGGGATCAATCCCTTCCTGCACTATGTGATCGCTGGCCGGAGCGAGGGTCGGCTCGGGGTTCACGATCTCGGCTTCCGCCATCGCATGCTCGCCCGGCTTCTGACCGTGCCGGAACGCCAGGCCCACGCACGTAAATTGATGGACGGTTTCACCGCGGATCCACCGTCCGGGCTGGAGGCCTTGGGCCGCCTCGGTTCAGACCTTCACCTGACCTTCAGTCATGATGACTTCACCGCCAATGTCGGCGGTCTGCAGCTCTGCCTGCAGCGGGAAGCTGCCGGGCTTGCCCGGCTGGGTATCGATCACCTGCACCTCTTTCCCGTCACGCCCTGGCCGACCCTGAGGCCGGACTCCGTCCCGGGTCTGACCGGTGTCCTGCTGAACGGTGTCCGGCTTGGTGTGTTCAGTGCCAGCCAGATTGCCCAGGCACTCCGGAAGGCCGGGGCGGGCGCGGGCCGGACCTTTGCGCTTCACAGCCTGCTGGGTCATTCGGCGACTGAGGTGCTGGACATCCTGAAAGCCGCCGGGATCCGCAAGGGCCATCTCTGGCTCCACGATTTCACCAGCGTCTGTGCCGGGTTCCATCTGATGCGCAACGACGTCGCCGACTGTGGCGCACCGCCGCCGGACAGCCCCGCCTGCAGCATCTGTGTCTATGGCGAGCACAGGCAGGCCCATACTGAGGCCCATGACCGGCTGTTTGCCGCCCTGGATATCACCGTCGCGGCCCCTTCGACTTCAGCCTATGCGACCTGGCGCGCCGCTTCGACTGCGCCGGAGGATACCCCCCACATCATCCATCCCCATGCCACCCTGACGCCGACCCAGGCATCGACCCCGGCAGGCAGGAAGGCACCGCTCAAGGTCGCCTATGTCGGCATGACCGCCCTCCACAAGGGCTGGGCAGCCTTTGAGGACCTGGCAGAGGCCTTTGGCGACGATCCGCGTTATGCCTTCCTGCACCTGGGATCCCGACCCGGGCCCGGTTCGCGGGTGCCCTTCCGCCAGGTTTCGGTCTCTGCCCAGGGGCCCATGGCCATGCGCGACGCCCTGATGGAAGAGGCGGTTGATGTGGTGGTGCTCTGGTCCCTCTGCCGGGAGACCTTTTCCCTCGCCGCCCATGAGGCAACCTCAGCCGGGGCCTTCATCCTGACCCATGCTGACAGTGGCAATATCGCGGCCTTTGCCCGGCTTGGGGACTTCGGCCAGGTCCTGGACAGCGAGGCGGACCTTGCGGCCCTGTTCAGGAGCGGACAGGTCGCCGAGCATGCCCGCCGGCGCCGCAAACCCATGCTCCATGACCTGACCTTCAGTGAAACCACGGCCGACCTGCTGGGGACGGCCCGATGAAGGTTCTCGTCTATTCCAGCTTTACCTTTTCCTATCTGAATCGCGCCCGGGTTCTGTTCGGGACCCTGCGCAGGTTCCATCCCGACTGGGAGCTGGTGGGACTGATCACCGACCGCCCGCCCAAGGGTTTCCAGTTCGACGTCAAGGATGAGCCCTTTGACCGGGTGGTCTATGCCCAGGACCTGGGGATCGCGAACTTCCAATCCTGGCTGTTCCGCCACGACATCATCGAGGTCTGCACGGCGGTGAAGGGGCCCTTCATCCATCAGGCCTGCTCAGGCGATGCCGATGTGGTCATGTATCTGGACCCTGACACGGCCCTGCTGGCCCCCCTGGACCCGCTGGTCGACTGGCTGCGGACTGACGAGATCCTGCTGACCCCGCACCTGATCGATCCGAACCAGGACCGCGCGGCCATTCTGGACAATGACCTGTCGGCTTCCCGGACCGGGATCTTCAATCTTGGCTTCGTGGCCATCCGCACCCGGGGGGAGGGAGCCCGCTTTGCCAGGTGGTGGAATGACCGCCTGCTGGAATACTGTTTCGACGACATTCCCCGCGGCCTGTTCGTGGATCAGCGGTGGTGCGATCACGTTCCGGCCCTGTTCGACAAGGTCAAGGTCGTCCGGGACCCCGGCTATAACGTTGCCAGCTGGAACCTCTCGACCCGAAAGCTTTCAGTCGGCAAGGACGGTGCCATTACCGTCAATGGCGCACCCCTGAGGTTCTGGCACTTCACCAAGCTGGGCCCGACCGGCGATGTCATGACCAAGCGCTATGCCGGCGACAACTATCCGGTCTACGAGATCTGGCGCTGGTACAAATCGCAGATTGCCCGGGTCACTGACCCGCGGATTCCAGACCGCTACTGGGCCTATGACCACTATGACGACGGGTCAAGGATCGCCAAGGCGCACCGGGTGCTCTATCGCGAGCGCAGCGACCTGCAGGAAGCCTTCCCCGACCCCTTCTCCACCCGGGGCGGCGGATTCCGTGCCTGGCTGGTCGCCGAGGGATTGCTGGACCATGGCTAGACAGAAGGCCTTAGGCAAGACGCCGGAAACCCTGCAGGACAAGCTCGAAGTCCTGGCCGCCCGGCAGTCGGCCCTGCATGCCGAGGTGCAGCGGGCCAGGACCTCCGAGGCCATCAGCGCTCAGCGGCTGGGCAGTGCCCTGGTCGAGGCCCTTGCCGCGAAGGCCCGGGCAGATCTCCGGGCCATCGACGTCGGCTGGACCCGGTATCTCGCGGCCGTGAAGCACCATCTCCGCCCTGACCGCCGCAACCGGATCCGTCGGGGGCTGGAGCTGGCCCTGGCCCGTCTGGGGCCGCTCGGTGGCCGCTTGATCCTCAGGCTTTCCGGCCTGGTTGCCCCGGGCAGTGACGCCCCCCCCTTCGACCCGGCCTGGTATCTCGGGGAAAATCCGGATGTCGGACGCTCTGGGCTCGATCCTCTTGTCCACTATCTGGTGTTTGGCGGTCAGGAGGGCAGGGCACCCCATCCCCTGTTCGACGTCGCCTTTTACCACCGACAGGCTCCCGACCTCGGGTCCACGGGTCTGACCCCGCTGGCGCACTATGTCCGGTTCGGCTTTGCCCGGGGGCTCAGCACTCACCCGCTGTTCGACGTCAGATACTATGTCGCCCAGGCCCCGGAGCTGGCCGCTACGGCGGAATACCCCCTGCAGCATTACCTTCGGGTCGGTGCGGCGCGGGACCTGGTCCCCAGCCGCCTGTTCCAGCCCCTCTATTATCGTCAGCAGGCAGGCCCTGAGGCCCAGGTGTCCAACCCCCTGCTGCACTATGTCCAGCGCGGCGCGGCCATGGGGGTGCGGCCCAATCCGCTGTTTGACCCGGCCTGGTTCAGGGCGCTCCATCCCGACATCGGCCGCAGTGAACCCCTGGCCTTTTATCTGGCCCATGGGGCTGAGGGGCAGTTGAACCCCGGCCCGTGGTTCGATGCCGCCGCCTATCTGCAGAGGCGGGCCGAGCCCCGTCTGACCCGTCTTGATCCCCTCTCAGACTATCTGGCGGGCGGAGCCTGGACCTCGCCGGGGGCCGCGCCGGAGCTGTCGCCCCTGGCCTTTGTCATCGCCCATCCCGAGGCCGCCGTCCGGGGGCTGACGCCGCTGGAACACTGGGCCAGCCGCGGTCAGACGGGCTGAAGTCCGGCCTCTGCGCCGAACAGCAGCGGGGCCAGCTGGCCGCAGACCGCCTGGTAATAGCCCGGCACATAGTGAAACGGGCTCAGCCCCCACTGATGGTTTTCGTCGGCAATCACCTGATCATCCGGGGCTGCCACCACCAGCGCCGCGGGAAACTGTGTCAGGAAGTCAGCCTCATACTGCCGCAGCAGGGCATTGTGCGCCGGTCGCGAGGCGAAGTGTCCGGCCATGATTTCGAGGGAGGTTTCCAGATCCGCCATCCCGCCCCGGGCCGTGCGATAGCGGTCGGCCCAGTGGGCCCGGTGCAGGATGACCTGCGCCTCCCGCAGGGGGGTCAGGGCCAGGAAGGCCGCCATTTCCGCCAGACCCTGCCGCCACAGCAGGCCGGCCCCTTCCGACAGGCGCGGGATCCGGCGGGCTTCGGACAGGGCGGGCTGGGCCAGATAGCCGCTGACCTCCAGCTCCCAGCTGTGGGTCACCAGGCCAGGCCCGGCGGCCAGCAGGTCGAACCGCTCGTCAATGAAGTCGAAAATGATGTGGGTTGGCCGGTGGCGGACCAGGGCGGCCAGGGTCGACTTGGTCAGGTCGGCCACCACCGCATTGTGCGTATGGCGCTTGAGGGGCGGGGGGGGCTCGGGGGCCACATCGATCCGGCCGGGGGCCTCGGCAAACAGGCTCGGCAGGGAGGTCCGGGCCACATAAAGCAGGTCAAAGGGGTCCTTGCCCATATATGGCCACAAGTCCCGCGTTATGCAGCTTCCGATGATCGCAACCCTGGACACCTGTCGACGCCTCCCGCTTCTGCCCCGGCTCAAGCTACCGCAATTTCACAGGACGGGAATGCAGACGCGCCCTGAATTCCCGGCCAGGGCGAGCCCTGGCCCCCGTCCGGTCGGATTGACATCAGGACCGGGCGCAATCATTTGTCGCGTGTTTTCAGCCTTTCCGGTAAGAAAAATCGTCCAGGCTCGCGCCGGCTTGGAATTCATTCACGATATTTGGCGATGGTCCCTCGACCCCTCGAGGGCGGATTTTTGCAGGACGGCGCACGGCGCATGAAAATCTTCAATCCGTTGGCAGCCCAGCCTGACAATCCCCTGACCCGGTCGATCAAGGAGGGTTACAGCCCCCTGCTGTTTGCCTTCGGCTTCAGCCTGGCGTCGAACCTGCTCTATCTCGCCCTGCCGCTCTACACCTTCCACATCTATGGCGGGGTCATGACCAGTGGCAGCATCGAGACCCTGCTGGTCATCACGGTCGGGGTCCTGCTGGCCTTTGTCATGTCCGGGGTCATCGACCATTACCGCGCCAAGGTGCTGATCAATTATGGCGTCCTGATGGACCAGAGGGTGTCGGGCCATGTCTTTGCCGCCCTGTTCCAGAGCAATATGGCCGGTACCACCCAGGCCAAGTCCCAGGCCATGCGCGACCTCGACACCTTCCGGCAGATGCTGACGGGGTCGGCCTTCGGCGTGGTCTTCGACCTGCCCTGGCTGCCGCTCTATATGGGCATTCTGTTCGTGATCGACCCCCTGGTGGGCGTGGTGACCCTGCTGGGCGCGGCCCTGCTGTTCGGGATTGCCGTCCTGCAGGACCAGGTCACCCGTCCGTCCCTGAAAGAGGCCAATGAGGCCGCCATCAAGTCCTATGGCTTCACCGATGCGGCCCTGCGCAATATCGAGGCCGTCCGCGCCATGGGCATGGTCGAGGCCCTGGGCAATCGCTGGGCGGGCTTCCGCCAGACCACCATGGACCGCAGTTCCGTGGCCTCTGACCGCGCCAGCCTGCTGTCCAACTATACCAAGTTCGCCCGTCAGGGCATCCAGGTGCTGATCATCGCCATCGGGGCCTATCTGGTCATCGAGGGCAAGATCAATTCCGGCCTGCTGTTTGCCAACATGATCCTCACCGCCCGGGCGCTTCAGCCCATCGAGCGGCTGGTCGGCTCCTGGGATCCGCTGATGAACGGCACCCGGGCCTATGACCGCCTGATGAAGATCTTCGAGGGCTACCGCCCGGCCAGTGTCTCGGGCACCACCCTGCCCAGGGCCAAGGGTCAGGTCTCGGTCGAGGGGGTCAATTTCGCGCCGCCCGGGGCCAACCGCTTCATCCTGCTGGGCGTGAACTTCCGGGTCGAGGCCGGGGAAATGCTGGGCATCATCGGTCCATCCGGGGCCGGCAAGTCCACCCTGGCCCGGCTGCTGGTCGGCATCTATCCCCCCACCAACGGCACGGTCCGCCTGGACGGGGCCGATGTCTCCACCTGGGACCGCACCGATTTCGGCCGCAATGTCGGCTATCTGCCCCAGGATACCGAGCTGTTCTCCGGCACCATCCGCGACAACATCGCCCGGTTCCGCAGCGATGTGTCCGACGAGGATGTCATCTGGGCCGCCCAGGTGGCCGGGATCCACCAGCTGATCCTGCGCCTGCCCAATGGCTATGACACCGATCTGGGCGATACCGGCCAGGCCCTGTCGGCCGGTCAGCGCCAGCGGGTCGGCCTGGCCCGGGCCCTGCTGGGCAAGACCCGGCTGATCGTCCTGGATGAACCCAATGCCAGCCTCGATGCCGAAGGCGAGGAGGCCCTGATGCAGGCCCTTGAAACCCTGAAAGCCAGCGGGGCCACCATTATCGTGGTCTCCCACAAGCCGACCATCTTCCGGTCTGCCGACAAGATGCTGGTCATGCGCGACGGCAAGATGGAGCTGTTCGGCCCCCGGGATGCGGTCATGGCCAAGGTCTCCCCGCCGCCGGCCCTGCGCGCCGTGGAGGCCGGACGGTGAAGCTCGACCTCAACAACATCAAGCCCTATGTCACCCCGGTTTTCGGCATGGGCAGCCAGGAGCTGGACCCCAATCTCGAGCGCCGCCTCAAGCGCCCGATGATGATCGGCAGCATACTGGTCGGCGTCTTCGTCATCGGCCTTCTGGTCTGGGCGGCCCTTGCCCCCCTGACCGGGGCGGTCATGGCCCCCGGCGTGGTCCGGGTGGAATCCAACCGCAAGGAAATCCGTCACCTCAGTGGCGGCACGGTGCG
>CAIYSH010000332.1 GCA_903928755.1 uncultured Alphaproteobacteria bacterium
AATCCCGCCGATTTCGGGTCATCCCCGCCAGAAGCGTTGCCCCAGAAGCGGCGAGGGCCAGAATGGCAGAGATGAACAGGGTATTCGGATGATCCCAGATCGATGCTTTCCTGAAAACCTGGGTGTTCATCGACGTGACGATGGCCCGTGCGCGTCCATCCGACATGGCAAAGACGAGATGGTCCGGTCCATTGTCAGAAATGAAGCGGCCTGAGGACGGATCGCCTTCCGGAACCCAGCTGCGCACCTGTTCGCCCCGGGTTAACAGTTTTCCGTCCCTGGTAATTTCAACCGTCAGGCCGCCACGCAGCCGACCGACGAAGGACTCCAGGCCGCGATAGGCGCGCCGGGACCCCAGATAATAGCCCGCATAGGCTGATTTGAATGGCAGGAGTTTCGGGTCCCCGGCCCGCGGATAGTTGGGTGGCGACGCGTAGAATTGTTCGACAATCCGTTGTGCCAGCAGATCGCTCACCACCTGGCCTGTATCGGTATTGGTTGAGATGAAGACGCCAAGCTTCAGGTCCGGGATCAGAACCATGTTCGACATGAAGGACAGGGTTGCCCCGGCGTGGCCAAATCCCTTGAATCCGCCAGGAAGGTTGTATTCGATGAACCCATGGCGCCAGCCGTTTATGCCTGCTGCGGTATGCCGGATCGGGGTGCGGAAGGCCTTTGCAGTGACAGGGCCGTAAATTGTGACGCCGTCCAGAGTGCCTTCATTGAGCAGGACGGCCATATAGCGGGCCATGTCACCGGCCGTTGAAGAGGCTGCTCCAGCCGGTGAGGCATGGCCGATCAGTTCGTAGGGGCGTTTCACAAAACCTGTCCCCGACCAGAAATAACCTTCCGCCAGATCCGATTTCAGACGGCCCGGCATGGGGGCCGGGAGGTTGGCCAGGGCGGGCCGGTTTTCCCGGAAGGTTGTATGTCCAAGGGCCAGTGGGCCGATGATTTCGTCCTCGATCAGACGCTCGAAGGGACTGCCGCGGCTATAGGAGACCGCCTCGCCGGCCAGGGCCGCACCATAGTTGGAGTAGGATGACATGGCCCCCGGCGCAGCGATGCGTTTCGGGCGTTCCTGTCGCAGATAGTCCACCAGGTTGCGTTCGCGGGCAGGGTTCTGTTCCATGAGTTGCCCGAGGGCGCGGTCTTCGAAGCCTGCAGCATGTTCCATGAGATTGCGGAGTGTGACCGGGGTCTCATAGCCCTGATCTCGGATCTGGATGTTCTGTGGCAGATAGAGGTTTACAGGACCATCGATCCTCATCCTGCCGGCCTCGACCTCCTTCATCAGGGCGATCCAGGTGAAGGTCTTGGAAATTGATCCAATCCGGAAGAGTGTCGTATCGGGATTGACCTTGCGGCGTGGAGAAAAGGTCGCGGCACCATATCCCTTCTTCAGGAGGATCTGGCCGCCTTGAACGACAGATAGCGTTACCCCTGCAATGTGCTCCCGATCCATGGCTTCGCGCACCAGGCCGTCGACATAAGCTTCCAGCTCGCCGGGGGGCAGGGTCTGTCCTGGTGTCAGTCTGGCCCCGCTGGGTGGGGGTGGGAGTGGATTGGACAGGCTGGTCAGAGGCGCTGCAGCAGGCGGGGCTTTGGGAAGGGCACTGGTGCTGGTGACCCTGGGTGCTGGCTTCTTGACAAGGCTGGCATAGGAAAGAGGGTGGTCAGGAAGCTTTGCTGGGACCTGCGCGATGGCGGCGCTGGTTGACGCGCACAACCCCACCAGAAGGATGACCAAGGTCTTGGTGAAGGGCATTGCGAAGGGCCGAGTCCGATGAAAAGGAAGAGCCGTTCTTTTAGAGCATGTTCCAATAGGTGGAAACGGCTATCGGATCGAAACACGTTCTAACTTTTTGAATTAGAGCCTTTTTATCGCGAGAAAAGAGTCCCCCTCAGTGACCTTGGCGGCTGGCTGCCAGTCCGCCTGATCTAACCACCCTTTACCGGTTCTGGCGGGGGGAAGGCATAGAGTGGCAGCATGGGGCGCAACTGTGGCCCGATGTAGAGCTGTGGCTCGGAGGGCGGCGTCATTTTTTCCTTGATTTCGCGGGCAGCGACGCAGGTCTGAACCTGGCTTCCCAGGCTCGGAAAGTCCTTTGCGTGGGGGGTCGTCTGCAGGAAGCAGTCGT
>CAIYSH010000333.1 GCA_903928755.1 uncultured Alphaproteobacteria bacterium
CGCCGTTTCATCCAGATGTTTTCCAATGTTGTTCTCGACATCGACCACCATGTCTTCGAGGAAATCCTGGATGAGCATAAGGACCGCCTGGACATCTATGTGGATACCGCCCTGTCCGCCGAGGATTGGGAAAACGTCGTCCGCGATTACAAGGCCGTCGTTGAAAAGGAGCGGGGAGAGCCTTTCCCGCAGGATCCTCAGGCCCAGCTCTGGGCGGCTGTGGGTGCGGTGTTTTCGAGCTGGATGAACGACCGCGCCAAGTTCTATCGGCGCATGCACGACATCCCCGAAAGCTGGGGCACCGCGGTCAATATCCAGTCCATGGTGTTCGGCAATATGGGAGACACATCTGCCACAGGTGTTGCCTTCACACGCAATCCCTCAACCGGAGAGCCGTCGCTTTACGGTGAGTTCCTGATCAATGCCCAGGGCGAGGATGTCGTCGCCGGTATCCGCACCCCCCAGGCCCTGACCCGGGCGGCCCGCGAGGAAATGGGCGAACGGGCCCTGTCCATGGAAGAGGCCATGCCGGAGGTCTTCGGCCAGTTCAAGGCTGTGGTTGAGCGTCTCGAACACCACTATCGAGACATGCAGGACATTGAGTTTACCGTCGAGATGGGGAAGCTTTACATGCTTCAGACCCGCAACGGAAAGCGCACGGCCAAGGCGGCACTCAAGATTGCCGTGGACCTGGCCAATGAAGGGCTGATTTCGAGGGAAGAGGCCGTGATGCGGGTCGAGCCCTCGAGCCTTGATCAGTTATTGCATCCGACCATCGATCCGAATTCACCCCGTGACCTGATTACCTCCGGCCTGCCGGCCTCGCCCGGGGCGGCAACGGGACGGATCGTATTTGATGCAGATGAGGCCGAGCGGCTGGGGACGGCAGGTGAAGCCATCATCCTGGTCCGTGAAGAGACCAGCCCGGAAGACATTCACGGCATGCATGCGGCCAGGGGCATTGTGACGGCACGGGGCGGCATGACCAGCCACGCCGCCGTGGTTGCCCGGGGCATGGGGCGGCCTTGTGTTTCCGGTGCCGGTGAGATCCAGATCGATGAGGCGGCCGGTGTGTTCCGTGCCCGCAACCGGACCTTCAAGGCTGGGGACATCATAACCATTGATGGGTCGCGCGGTGATGTCCTGGCGGGCCTGGTCCAGATGATCGAGCCTGAACTGACGGGGGATTTTGCGACCCTGATGGGCTGGGCGGACCTTTCCCGCCGTCTCAAGGTTCGGGCCAATGCTGAAACCCCGCTGGATGCGCGTACAGCCCGCCAGTTCGGTGCTGAGGGTATCGGGCTGTGTCGCACGGAACACATGTTCTTCGACGAAACCCGGATCGCCGCTGTCCGCGAGATGATCCTGGCCGATGATGAGGCTGGACGCCGCAAGGCGCTTGCCAAGATCCTGCCCATGCAGCGGGCCGACTTTGTCGAGCTCTTCACCATCATGGAGGGCTTGCCGGTCACCATCCGCCTGCTTGACCCGCCCCTGCACGAGTTCCTTCCCCACACGGCCGAAGACCTTGAGGCCGTGGCCAAAGCGACCGGCCTTGATGCGGACAAGCTCATGCGGCGCGCCAAGGAACTGCATGAGACCAATCCGATGTTGGGTCATCGCGGTTGTCGGCTGGGGGTTTCCTATCCGGAAATCTATGAGATGCAGGTGAGGGCGATTTTCGAGGCCGCCTGCGAGATCGCTGAAGCTGGCAGGACCCCGCCTGTGCCTGAAGTCATGCACCCGCTTGTCGCCAAGGGCGAGGAAATGACCTATCTCCGGAAGTTGACGGACCGGGTTGCCGAGGCGGTCATGGATGAGCGGGGTATCCGCATCACCTATCAGGTCGGCACCATGGTCGAATTGCCCCGGGCGGCCCTTCGCGCCGGTGATCTGGCGGAAACGGCAGAGTTCTTCTCCTTCGGCACCAATGATCTGACCCAAACGACCTTCGGCATCAGCCGGGACGACAGCGGCAGGTTCCTGAACGCCTATATCGAAAAGGGCATTTTCGATAAGGATCCCTTTGTCAGCCTGGACCAGGAAGGCGTCGGCGACCTGATACGAATTGCCGTCGAGCGGGGGCGCAGAACCCGGCCGGATATCAAGATGGGTATCTGCGGCGAGCATGGGGGAGATCCG
>CAIYSH010000334.1 GCA_903928755.1 uncultured Alphaproteobacteria bacterium
GCCTGGCGGGACCTGCTGCAATGCCTTCAAGGCGTATGGATCGCCAAACGATCATCCTTTGACCACCCTCAGCAGGACGGGCTCGAGGTCAGGCAATCGGTTCATGGCGGCGTTTGCGCCCGGGGCCCGTATCAGATAAAGGCTGATGGCCCATGAGCACCCGCCGCAAAAAGATTTATGAAGGCAAGGGCAAGATCCTGTTCGAGGGTCCCGAGCCGGGGACCTTGATCCAGTATTTCAAGGACGACACCACCGCTTTCAACAGCGAAAAGAAGGCCGTGCTTGAGGGTAAGGGGGTCATAAACAATCGCATCAGCGAATATTTCATGATCCGCCTGAACACGATCGGCATCCAGAACCACTTCATCCGACGCCTGAACCTGCGCGAGCAGTTGATACGGGAACTGGAAATCATCCCTCTGCAGGTTGTGGTCCGAAATGCGGCGGCTGGCAGTCTCTCCAATCGCTTCGGCCTGCCGGAAGGTCAGGCCCTGCCGCGATCCATCATCGAATTCTACCTGAAGGACGACAAGCTCTCCAACCCGATGGTCACGGAAGAACACATCACCGCTTTCAATTGGGCAACCACCCAGGAAATCGACGACATGATGGCCCTGTCCCTGCGGGTAAATGACTTCCTGAGCGGGGCCTTTGGCGCAGTCGGCATCAATCTCATCGATTTCAAACTCGAATTCGGCCGCCTTTGGGAAAATGATTTTTCACGGGTCATGCTGGCCGATGAGATCAGTCCTGACTCCTGTCGCCTGTGGGATTCACAGACCCTGGAAAAAATGGACAAGGACCGGTTCCGCAGGGACTTGGGCGACGTCATAGAGAACTATACAGAGGTCGCACGGCGGCTCGGAATCATGAAGGAGATGCCGACGGTGATTCAAGGAGGCCTCCACTGATGCGCGCCAAGGTTCATGTCTTTCTGAAGCCAGGCGTTCTGGACGTTGCCGGCAAGGCGGTGGAAAATGCCCTGCACGGTCTGGGCTGGTCGGATGTCTCCGGTGTCCGGGTGGGTCGAACCGTCGAGTTCGATCTCAGCCAGACAGACCCCCTAGCCGCAGAAGCCGAGGTGAAGGCCATGTGCGAGAAGCTGCTGGCCAATACGGTGATCGAAAGCTACCGGGTGGAAGTGGGCTGAAACACTTCGATGGGGCGGCATCTTCTTGCTCAGTATAATGTCGCGACCCTGAAATGGCCGCTGGACGCCCCTGAAAGTGCCGGTTTCCGCAATGCCCTGGACAGGATCAATGCGCTTGGTGAAGCCCAGGCAGGCTTTGTCTGGCGGGCCAGGGGCGAAGGTTTCGATTCCGCAACACCCGCGCCGGAGCAAAACCCCGAATACATTGTCAATCTGTCCCTCTGGGAGACGGCTGAAGCCCTGGCCGCATTCGCCTACCGAACGGAACACCGCCTCTATCTGCGAAATCGTGGCTCATGGTTTCTCCCGAGAAAGGGCCCGTCATTCGTTCTCTGGTGGAGCCCTGAAGGTCACCTGCCGAGCGATGTCGAAGGCGAAGAACGCCTTGCAGATCTGACCGCCCATGGCCCGACTGAACGTGCCTTTGACTTTTCGATCCGCTTCCCGCCGCCCCTCGTCAAGTCGGGCAACCCAGTCTAGAGAGCGCTGATGAAAGCCGCTGTAATCGTATTCCCCGGGTCAAACTGTGATCGTGACTGCAAGGTTGCCATCGAGCGCTCTACGGGTGCCTCCGTGGACATGGTCTGGCACGGCGAAACTGCCCTGCCCTCCGGCCTGGATCTGATCGTCCTTCCGGGAGGATTTTCCTACGGCGACTATCTGCGCTGCGGTGCCATGGCTGCGCTTTCGCCCGTTATGGCCGAGGTCAAGGCCGCAGCTGAGCGCGGCATTGCAACGGTGGGAATATGCAATGGTTTCCAGATTCTCTGTGAAGCAGGACTGTTGCCTGGTGCGCTGCTTCGGAACCAGCATCTGAAGTATGTCTGCAAGGCCGTGGATCTGGAGATTGCCAATGGACAGACCCGGTTCACCGCGGGTATGGCAGTCGCCGTAAGGTCGCCATGACGGTCGGAAACGGCGAAGGAAACTTTTTCGCTGCCCCTGAAACCCTTGCGCGCCTTGAGGGCGAGGGTCAGGTGGTTTTCCGTTATCTCGACAACCCCAATGGGTCGACGGCCGATATTGCAGGGATCGTCAATGGGCAGGGCAATGTGCTGGGGCTGATGCCGCACCCGGACCGCGCATTCGAAGCCGAACTTGGGTCAGCTGATGGTGCGATCCTGTTCCAGAGTGTCCTGGCCAGCGCCTGAATCAGGCAGATCTTGAGGCCTTTAGAAGGAAGGCCAGGATCTCGGCTACAGCGGTATAGAGTTGCTCAGGAATTTCGGTATCGATTTCCAGGGTGGACAGGGCCTCTGCCAGAGGCGCGTTCTCACTGAGGGGAACACCATGCGCCCTGGCTGTCGCGATGATTTTTTCGCCAATCAATCCGCGCCCCACGGCAATGACCTTGGGCGCATCCGGGGCATCATATTGCAGGGCGACCGCCAGGGTTGACCGGACAGCATGATCAGGGTCCGTCATATGGCTGTATCCAGCAACCTGCCCGAGGAGACCGGCATGGTCGTTGGACTGCCATGATAGACGGCAACATCGACGTCCAGTCCGGGGCCAAGAAGCTTGCGAGCAAGGTCAGGAGCCAATGCCTTGAGCGCAATGGAGGCTTCGCCGTCCTGAACCCAGAGCGCGACACCGAGATGCTCATCCGTAAGATTGAGGTTGGCGCTGATGGGCCCGAATGGCGAAATGTCCAGACCAAACCGTACGCGCCATGTCACCGCGCTGTAGGCCCCTGACGTACGACCATGACCTTCGCGCTGGATTTCAAACTGGGCGACACCCGTGCCCTGTGGCGTGGCAACCGGGGTTTCAAATCTCCAGCAGGTGGGATCTGACTCCTTTTGGGGGAGACTGGCAATCTGTTCCAGTTCCAGGCGGGCAAGAGCACCGTCAACGGCGTCTGCCAAGCCCTGCCGCCGGGCATCGGAAGACGCCGTCCTATCAAGGGGTTCTGTATAGGCTGGCTGACCCGCTATCGCTCCCCCCGAATAGGGTGGCGGTGGCCGCACGGCACCTGTTGTCCTTCGCGGCCCCGGGGGAAGCGCAAGGGCCTGACGAAGAAGAAGGAGTGCTGCCTTCAAATCCTGGGGTGGCTCCCCGGGATGTTGTGCCAGGCTGGCTTCCAGCATGAGGCCTGAACGAAGCAGGGCTGCTTTTACACCGGCTCCCGTAACCGCCTGATCCAGCGGACTGAGTTTGCTGACAACGC
Organism: uncultured Alphaproteobacteria bacterium; assembly: GCA_903928755.1. Classification (GTDB taxonomy): domain Bacteria; phylum Pseudomonadota; class Alphaproteobacteria; order Caulobacterales; family Caulobacteraceae; genus Phenylobacterium. Next base: position 3,321 of record CAIYSH010000334.1, read on the forward strand.
GGGCAAGCAGGGATGATGGTATGTTGGAAAATCCGCCAGTCGACTGCGCACCGGAAAGCTCGGCCATCAGGTGACCAAGACCATCCTGCCGCACAACCGCCTCAAGCCCGGCTTGTGCCAGGACCTGGGCCCTGAGCGTCCGGGCATGGCCATGATTTTCGACGGCAGGCGGATCGGGACGATCGTCATGGGCAGATGGACCATTTGTCAGGGGCGGGCTGCCGCTGACACGCGTAACCGACTGCTCGGCCAATACCGCAAGGGCGCGACTGACATCTTCGATCGGACTCAGGCTCAAGGTCATCATCCTTCCAGATGGGAAACCTAGGAATTCATGGTGAATTTCGCCTTAAGATGGACTCCTCAGGCTGGGTTCAACCGGATGCCAGTGCCGTCCATCCTTGCCCCTTCAAACTGGACCAGCCGC
>CAIYSH010000335.1 GCA_903928755.1 uncultured Alphaproteobacteria bacterium
GATGCCTGGTCTGCCAGAACGAATCCATTGACGATTCTGCCGCCGACCTCGCCGCAGACCTGCGGAAGCTTGTGCGCGATGAAATCAGGGCCGGTCGCAGCGATGCAGAGGTCAGGACCTATCTTGTGTCCCGGTATGGCGAGTTCGTTCTGCTCAAGCCGGCGTTTTCCCTGGGTAATGTCCTGCTCTGGGGGGCCCCCGTCGGGGTGATTGTCCTGGGCCTCGGACTGTTTTCCCTGGCACTGAAAAAGCGTTCAACTGAAGTTGCGCTTACGGCAGAGGAAGCGGAAAGACTTGCAGAATTGTCGAAGGAACAGGCTCAATGACATGATTGTGCCGCAGAAGGGCCGCCATGCTGCTCCGAGGCGTGACCTATTCGTGATTTGAGCCTAGTTGCGCTCTTTGCGATCGAACCTAGTTTATCGGGATCGGGCCGGATCAACGCCTCGGTCCACAGGGAACTTTAAGACCAATGACTTCGAAGAAGACCGGTTATCTCCTGGGCGTCCTGGCGGGCGGCGTCATCGTTTCGGGTGCCATGGCAGGCGCAGCCGTTCAATTGCCGAATGCCCGGGCAGGGGATGCCAGTCTCATCCGCGCCTCGACGGCCCCGATCTTTGCCCCGCCGCCCGGAGCACCCCTGTCCTTTGCAGACATCTTCGAACAGGTTTCACCGGCCGTGGTGTCCATAAATGTGACCTCCAAGGTCGATCCGGGTTCGTTGCGTCGCCAGATTCCCGGATTGCCCTTCGATATCGTGCCGCGCGGGACCCCGGACGGCGAGGATGAAGATGCCCCCTCCGGCGGCAAGGGAAGACCTTCAGCCAAGGCCCCGACACAACAGTCCGCTGGTTCCGGCTTCTTCATTTCTGCCGACGGCTACATTGTCACCAATAATCACGTCGTCGAGAATGCTGACGTCATCAAGGTCGTGCTCAAGGACGAGCGTGAACTGGAAGCCGTGGTCGTGGGGCGCGACGAGGGCACCGATCTTGCCGTCATCAAGGTCAAGGGCTCAGGCTTTTCCTTCGTGAACTTCGAAAACTCTGCCAAGCCGCGCGTCGGTGACTGGGTCATTACCGTCGGCAATCCCTTCGGCCTTGGCGGCACGGCGACGGCAGGTATCATTTCGGCCTATGGTCGGGACATCGGCGAGACTTTTGTGGACTACATCCAGATCGATGCGCCGATCAACAAGGGCAATTCCGGTGGCCCTACCTTTGACGTCTATGGACGGGTGATCGGTGTCAATAGCGCCATCTTTTCGCCGTCCGGCGGGTCAGTGGGCATCGGTTTTGCCATTCCCGCTGATGTGGCGGACAACATCACCCGGAAACTGATTGCCGGCGGCAAGGTTACCCGCGGCTATATCGGAGCGTCGATCCAGAACTTCACCCCTGAAATGGCCGAAGCCCAGGGTATTGCCGGTCAGAAGGGTGCCATTGTTGCAGATCTGGTGCCCGGGGGGCCCTCCCAGAAAGCCGGCCTGATGGCCGGAGATCTGGTTGTGTCCGTCAATGGGGCCAAGGTCCGGACTTCGGCGGAGCTGACACGCGAGGTGGCCAAGGCCAGTCCAGGCGATGTCCTGCATGTGGACATACTGCGCATGGGCAAGCCGCGGACCGTAGATATCCGCTCCGGCGTCCGACCCAGCGAAAAGGAACTGGCATCCAACGACAATCAGAAGGAAGACGGAACGCCCGGCAAGGGCGGGAGCGCTGCGGCCAGATCTGCCATAGTCGGTCTGACCCTTGCACCTCTGGATGACGCTGGCCGTCGCCGCCTGGGTCTTGAGGGGGCCGTCAAGGGTCTGGTGATCTCGGGCATCGATCCAAACTCAGATGCTGCCCAGAAGGGGGTGCGTCCAGATGACATTCTGGTGCGCGCCGGAGACCGGGAGGTGTCGAGCGCTGATGACTTCGCCAGCGTCGTCGAGGCTGCGAAGAAGGCTGGACGTCAGAGTGTGCTGATCGGGATCTATCGGGGTGGCCGGACCATGTTCCTGCCACTGAAGGTATCGGGATAAAGAGGGCTGCAATTCAGGGGTTCAGAGCATTTTCTGACCCGGAAACGGGTTTCGGCCATCGGGTCGCCCTTGTTCTGCCGAGGGACTGATGGCCTTGCTTTGCAGTCTCCTGAAGCCCTGCGGCACCGATCCGGATCCCAAAGCCTCTGGTCGTCTGCTGACGACAGTCCGGTCCCGAAGATTTTCCGGCCTTGAGGTGATTGAGCAGACCTGGCCCGCCCTGGGCCCGGTTTTTGGCGCTTCATCCTACCTTGCCGGCCTGGTGCGCCGCGATCCTGAACGGCTGGCAAGGCTGCTGCTGCTCGATCCTGAGAATGGGCTGGCCGACATCCTGGTGCGCGCCCGGACCACTGTGGACCTCAGCCTGAATGATGGCATGGTCCGCCTGCGCCATCTGAAGGCCGAGTTGCATCTGCTGACCGCCCTTTGCGATCTGGGAGGGGTCTGGGGCCTGGATCAGGTGACAGGTGCCATGACCCGGTTTGCCGATGCCAGCCTTCAGGCCGCGCTTGGACTGGCTGCCCGTGCAGAGCTGGATGCCGGGCGACTGACCCGGATCGGGACGGGCCTGGATGGTCCGGTGCCCGGCTATTTCTGCATTGCCATGGGCAAGCAGGGGGCCTTCGAGCTTAACTACTCCAGCGATATAGACATCTCGATATTCTTCGAGCCGGATCTCATGCCGGTCGCCGACCGGGACGACGTCCAGGCTGTGGCGGTGCGGCTGACAAACCGGGTTTCCGACATCCTGCAGGCGCGGACCGCAGAGGGCTATGTGTTCCGGACCGACCTTCGCCTGCGCCCGGATCCGGGTTCTTCGCCTCTGGCAGTTTCCGTTCCGGCGGCGCTGGAATATTACGGCAGCGTTGGCCAGAACTGGGAGCGGGCGGCCTTCATCAAGGCGCGGGCCTGTGCCGGTGACGGGGTTGCGGCCGAGGCCTTCCTCAAGGAATTACAGGCCTTCGTCTGGCGCAAGAATCTGGACTTTGAGGCGATCGCCGACATTCATGCGATCAAGCGGCAAATCCATGTTTACAAGGTCGACGACCGGCTGACCGCGAGGGGTGCGGACGTCAAACTGGGGCGGGGAGGGATCCGCGAGATCGAGTTCTACGTCCAGACCCAGCAACTGATCCTGGGGGGGCGCAATCCAGCTCTGCGCTGTCGCCGCACCATCGACGCCCTGCAGGCCCTCGCACAGGCCGGACACATTACCCCGGCGGCAAACCGGGACCTGGCCAGGAGCTACGAATGTCTGCGGGCAATTGAACACCGAATCCAGATGCTGGCTGACGAACAGACCCACAGGCTGCCGGAATCGGATGGTGAACGCCGCAGGGTTGCGGCCCTTATGGGGTATGACCGTCTGGCCGTTTTCGATGCCCGGGTCGCGCGCACGCTGAAAACCGTCAATGGCCGCTATTCCGAGCTTTTTCCGGGTGAGGAGCCCCTGTCTTCAAGGTTCGGCAGTCTGATTTTTACCGGGGTCGATGACGACCCTGAAACCCTGAAGACCCTGTCCCGGATCGGCATGCAAAATCCTGTCCTGGTGTCCCGAACCATACGTAGCTGGCACCATGGCAACATTGCCGCGACCCGGACGGAGAGGGGGCGTGAGCTGTTTACCAGGTTGGCACCGCGACTGCTGGATGCTGCCCAGGCCACGGGGGCCGCGGATGTTGCCTTCAAGCGCTTTGCTGATTTCTTCAGCCGGCTGTCGTCGGGGGTGCAGCTTCAGGCCTTGTTCCTGGCCAACCCGCGCCTCTTCGAACTGGTGGTTCAGGTGATGGCCTTCGCCCCGCGCCTTGCCGATACGCTGGCGCGACGTCCTGCAGCGCTTGACGCCATGCTGGATGGGGACTTTTTCATGCCCTTCAACGGTGCTGAAGATCGCGAGTCGGTGCGGTCGGCCCTGGCCCGGACTTCAGGGTTTGAAGAGGCCATGGATATGGCCCGCCGGGTTCACCGGGAGCAGGCCTTCCGGATAGGCGTCCAGGTGATGAGCCATACGGCCGATGCCGGCACGGCGGGGCATGCCTTCGCCGACCTGGCAGATGCCTGTATATCAGGCCTCGCACCGGTCGCCCTCGCTGAAGCGGAGCGGCTGGGCGGGGAGTTCGAAGGCGATATCGCTGTGGTCGCCCTTGGGAAGTGCGGCTCCCGTGAGATGAGTGCAGGCTCAGATCTGGATCTCATGACCGTCTACGCCCCAGCAGGGTCTGATAGGGTCTCCGCTTTGAGGGGGTGGACCCCGGATGTCTTCTATGGCCGTTTTACCCAGCGGCTGATTGCCGCCCTGTCGACGCCGACCGGAGAGGGTGATCTCTACGAGGTCGACATGCAGTTGCGGCCCTCCGGGACCAAGGGGCCTGTGGCTGTCAGCATGACGGCTTTCAAAGACTATTATGATCGTGAGGCCGAAACCTGGGAACTGCTGGCCCTGACCCGTGCCCGGGTGGTCTGGGCCACATCCGCCACCTTTGCCACCTGCGCGGCCCAGGCGATCGAGGCGGCGCTCCGCAAGCCACGCAATATCAGATCAACGGCAAAGGACACGACAGATATGCGTGACCTCCTGACCCGCGAGCGCCCCTCTGCCGGGGACTGGGATCTGAAACTCAACCCGGGTGGGCTCGTGGATATCGAATTCGCTGCCCAGTTCCTGCAGATAGCCCACGCCCCTCAAGGGGGGCCCTTGCGTGCCAACACGGCCGAAGCCCTCACGGCCCTCGGAGCCGCAGGCCTGATCGGCCCTGAAACCCTTGAGGCCTTGCAGTCGGCC
>CAIYSH010000336.1 GCA_903928755.1 uncultured Alphaproteobacteria bacterium
CAGGACGGCGCAAAGGCTGTATTTGGCACAGGATCTTCTTCTCTCGAGCGAAAAACACCAGCTTTGGTAGAGTGGATTTCATCTAAGATATTGTAAAATAACAATTTTATAATTGGACTTGGTGTTGGGAGCGCTGGCCCCGGCCTTGCAGGTTCCAGAACAATCCTTCTCCGAAGCCCTACACGGCGGCGGTGGATAGAAACAGAAACGGACCTGCGACATGAGCACTGTTACCGAGTTCAAAACCCTGCTGAAGGCCACAGCCATGGTGGGCTTGCTTGTCGGCCCGCAACTGGTGGCTTCAGAAGCCCAGGCGCGCGACACGGGCAATTATGTGACCCCGATCGGCGGAGCCCTGGCTACGGATAATCAGACCCCGTATTCCAGTTCGCTGTTCTGCCTGGCCGAAGCGTCCCATCGCCGGGGTTGGGCCCCGCCCCGCATGGCAGTGGGCCGCATTAACGATATGACCGGCAAGAGCAGTCTGGATGAAGGGGCCAAGGTTACGCAGGGGGCCTCGCTCTTTGCCATTACGGCGCTTGGAAAAGCCGGCCTGCCTGTGGTCGAGCGACTGGACTCCTCGGTTTCCGAAATCGAGCTGAACTATGCAAAACAGCATCTTCTTTCCGATACGCCGGAGAAGGCCGGGACCGATGCCAACAATTACCGCAAGACCATGCCGGGTCAGATCGCAGGCTCCAGCTATTATATTGTCGGGGGCGTCACCGAACTGAACAATAATATCAAGTCTTCCGGCTTCCAGCTGGTTGGCAGCAGTCTGGCAGGAAACACCCAGAATCTTCAGGGAAAGGGACAGGTCACCAACCGCAACTACGTCCTGAACGTGGCGGTGGATCTGCGTCTTGTGAACTCCATGACCCAGGAAGTGGTAAAGTCTGTTTCCTATCAGAAGCAGATCCTGGGCTATGAAAACGAGGGCACCCTGGGTTTCGGTAAGTCCCGCAAGCAACTGGGCGCGTCCGGCGGTGGCAGCTCCATTGAACCTGTGCAGGCCGGGATCCGGGCCCTGGTTGAGCTGGGTGTCTATCAGCTTGCCGACTATGTCTATGGGGGCAAAGGTGGCTCGGGCTGTCTGTCAGACTCAGGCCAGACCTATGCCTCCGTCGGTGATGTGAGATCGACACGGCAATCTCTGGCTTTCAATGATACCCGTATGGCTGCGCCCTATGCTGGCCAGGCCTATGCTGAGCCGGTCCCACAGTACCGGGAGCCCAGCCCGGAAAGTGCGCAGGCCCCTTCGCTTTATCAGGGTCTTCAGGCTCCAGCCGCAGCACCGGTCTATCAGGCCGAGGCCGCACCTCAGCCCCAATATCCGCCCCAATATCCGCCGCAGTATCAACCCCAATACCAGCCTCAGTATCAGCCCCAATACCAGCCCCAATACCAGGAGCAGTATCAGGAGCAGTATCAGGGCCAGCCGCAATATCAGGGGCAGTATCAGGAACAGGCTCCCGCCCAGCCCACAGGTCAGGACCTGCCCCGTTATCTGAGAGATCCCGGGAGGCGCTAGTTCCTGACGCGCCCATCAGTTGCCTCAAGCTGACGGGGGCGTGCTGGCGGTCACATTCGGAACCCCGGGGTCGGGGGCCAGGGGCTCGGGTAACCGGGCCCTTTCGTCTGTTGGCGAGGGGAGCGTCGCATCAGGAACCAGGGGTGCTGCCTCTGTTGGCGGAGACGGCAGGGGAACAACAGACAGTGGCCCATAGGGAATGGGGGTCACGGGAATCCGCCGGACGGCAACCCCCATGACGCCCTTCCAGATTTCGGCAGGAACACTGCCGCCCGTGACCCGGACCATCGGCCGGGAGTCGTCGCGTCCGACCCAGACTACAGTGGTCGCCTGGCCCGTAAACCCTGCAAACCAGGCATCCCTGTAGTCCGAAGTCGTGCCGGTCTTGCCCGCGACGTCATAGCCTTTCAGGGCGGCCTTGGTTCCGGTGCCTGACACAATGACGGTGCGCAGCATGCGGTTCAACTGGCTCAGGGCCGGGTTACCGGCGGCGGGCGTGCCAGCCACGGGTGGGCGGGCATAGATGACACCACCCGACGCCGAGCGGATCCGCAGGAGCCCGTAGGCACTTACACGATTGCCGCCATTGGCCAGGGTCGTATAGGCCTGGGCCATTTCCAGGGGAGTCACCTGGGTGGTGCCGAGGGCCATGGCCGGATCGGTATTGACGGTTGAGACGATCCCCACCCTGTGGGCCAGGGCCGCGACATTGGGCCGCCCGACCTCATCGGCAAGCCGCGCAGCGACCGTATTGATCGATTTGGCCAGGGCGGTTTCGAGGGTGATGGGTCCCAGATTTCCAGGCTCGTAATTGCCGGGTGACCAGCCCGAAATCGTTACGGGCTCGTCGATCACCATGTCATCAGGGCTGCGGCCGGTTTCCAGGGCCGCAAGATAGACGAACGGCTTCCATGCTGAACCCGCCTGGCGGTGGGCGTCGACGACCCGATCAAAAGGGCTTCTGGCATAGTCCACGCCGCCTATGAAGGCCCGCACTGCGCCCGAGCCGTCGAGGGTAACCACAGCAGCCTGCTGGGTTCCCTGCTTGGCATGGGCCGTCAGAACATCCCGGACCGTCTCGGCGGCATTGGTTTCGAGGCGCAGATCCAGGGTGGTTTCGACGATCATGTCATTCTTCGCTACCCCGATTTTCGGTCGGACCTGGCCATCGATCCAGTCGACGAAATACTGGGCCGGCCCAGTGGACGGGGCCTTCCAGACCCTTGGTTTTTCGGCGAGGGCCTTGGTGCGCTCCGAAGGGGAAATGGCACCGGTCTCCACCATGGCAGTCAGGACCAGGGCTGTTCGCTCTGCAGACCGTTCAGGCTGGTCAACAGGATTATAGGTGCTTGGGGCCTTCAGGATTGCGGCCAGCATGGCTGCTTCCCGCACAGAGAGCCTGCCTGCGGATTTATTGAAATAGCGCTGGGCAGCAGCCTCCAGGCCATAGGCCCCTTCGCCGAAATAGACCCGGCTCAGATAAAGTCCGAGGATCTGCTTCTTGGAATAGGTCTGCTCCATCTGCAGGGCCATGACCGCTTCCCTGGCCTTGCGCTCGACGGTCTGCTCCGAAGTCAGGAACAGGTTTTTTACCGTCTGCTGGGTGATGGTCGAAGCGCCCTGTCGTTTGCCGTCAGCAACATCGGTGACAATGGCGCGGGCTATACCCATGGGATCGACGCCGGAATGTTCGTAAAACCTGCGATCCTCAATGGAGACAAAGGCCGCGGGCACATGGGCTGGCAGGCGCGCAATATCGACGGGCGCAGCATAGCGTCCGCCACGAATGCCTATGACCTGCCCATTCCGGTCCAGATAGGTGATCTGCGGTTCGCGCCGTATGGCGGGCAGGGGCGGAATGTCCTGGAGGCGCTGCAGATCCGAGATTGCACCACTGATCGAGACGGCAGCGAAAAGACCAATCACGGGAAAACTCCTCCAGTCAGCTTCAGATGCCGTCAGATGAGGGCGATCGTGTGGCGCTGGCCTTGCATCAGGCCAGGATCTTTCCCTTCGGCCTAATGGCTCTCCGAGACGATGGCACCCTGCAGCTCGTCGGCATCGGGGGCTTCGTAGATGCCTTCCATGAAGTCGAACATCTGGGGGGTCACGACCATGGAGAAGGTCTCGCCCTTGACCTCATTGCGCGCCAGGACCCGCTCGCGACGGATGTCCCGCGGGGCGGTCACGAAGTGGAACTGCAGGGGCAGTTCGCAGGCCTCGGCAATCTCGGCCACCCGTGCCCGGTCGCCCTTGCGGGTCAGGCCAAGGTCCAGGACAACGCTGGTCCCGGTGGCCATGACCCCGGCAGCCACCGACCAGATCTGCGCCTCGCAGCGCTCGACCCGTTCCATGACCCAGGTGAATTCGATCGGGTCAGGCATGTCGGCGGCGAACAGCCTGGCCATCCAGTCGTCAATGGCGAAATGGACGGCGGGCTCACGCCTGGCCAGACTGTGGGCGTAGGTGGACTTGCCGGCACCGGATGGGCCGAAAATCACATGCAGGGTTGCGGTCATGGGACTGCGGCTACTTGACGGAGAAACCACCGTCAATGACCAGCTCTGCCCCGGTGACATAACGGCTCTCGTCGCTGGCCAGCCAGAGGATGCCATTGGCGATGTCCTCGGGAAGGCCCTTGACGCCGAGGGGCACGGAGTCCGCTGTCATGGCGTCGAGGGTTGCGCTGCGCGGGGCGCGGGCATTGTCCCCGGGTTCGCCCGTGCCGATGATGGTGTCCCAGATCGGCGTCTCGATGATACCGGGATGCACCGAGTTGCAGCGAATGCCGTCCTTGGCGTTGGCGCACTCCATGGCCACGGACTTGGTGAACAGACGGACAGCCCCCTTGGTGGCGCAGTAGCCTGCCAGTATGGCCGAGCCCTTCAGGCCGGCGACCGACGAGATGTTGATGATGCTGCCCCCAGCGCCACTGACCCGCATCAGCGGAATGCCATGTTTGCAGCCCAGGAAAACGCCATCGACATTGATGGCCGTCTGGCGCTGGAAATCTGCCAGGCTCATGTCGAGGACCGAGGCTGAAATCCCGATACCGGCATTGTTGACCAGCACATCCAGTCGACCGTGCCTCGCCTTGATGGCCGCCATGACATCGATCCAGGCCTGTTCCTGGGTGACGTCGTGATGGTGATATTCAGCCCTCCCGCCCATGGCCTGGATGGCGGCAACGACGTCGGCACCCTTGGCATCCTGAAGATCGGTGATGACCACCAGAGCACCTTCCTGCGCCAGCCGTTCGGCTGCGGCGCGACCAATGCCGCTGGATCCGCCTGTGACCAGGGCCACCCTGTCCTGCACCCGACCTGCCATGTGAAGTCCTCCCCCTGTTTGTCGTCAGTTGTCTGCGCACATGGGTAGCGGAATGGCGAAGGGTTGCAAACCCGCACCTGAGAATCTGCAGCGGATTGGCACGCCGATTGCCACCAGAGGGTCAGACTGTCCCAATTGGAGACCCGCGAATGACTCAGGATCAGGAAACACCCCGCGCAGGAACATTCGCGGCCTTCTGCAGGGATCACAAAGGTTCGACTGCTGTTGAGTATGCCCTTGTCACCGCCTTGATCGCGGCGGGCCTGATCACTGCAATCTCGACTTTCGCTCCCAGCGTCATTGGTACCTATGAGTCCATCAGCAATGCCCTGGGTGACGAGCCCGATCAGCCCCCAATTGTCGGTCGCAACTTGTGACACTGCCATCAAGGACGCTGCCTGTTTCTGTGGCATGTCTCACGGCCATGCTGGCAGCGTTCTGCCTTTGGTTTGGCCGTGGCAGTGATCGGCTGGACATCGTGGTGTCGGACGTCCTGCTGACACGCGGGAAGGTTCCCGTCTCCGACAGTTATCTGGTCGTCAGGCTGACCCAGGAGGATCTTGTCCGGCTGGAGAACATCTCCAACCAGCGCAAGGTGATCGCCGAGGCCGTGGAACAGATGAGCCGGGGTGGTGCAGAGCGGGTTCTGCTGGACTTCGTCATCAGCGGTAAACAGGTGACCCCCGGCGACCTTGCCCTTGATGCCGCCATGGCGCGTTTTCGGCCGGGTCAAATCGCCATTGGGGCGATGGAGGGGTCCGATATGGCCCGGCCACCGGGTCTCTACACCTCTTCCATGGCTATCGAAGCCGCATATGTCCCGGACAAGGACGGTCGCTTCCGGACTGTTGAGCCGGCTCCCGGTTCGCGCGGCGGAAATCCAGCCCTGTGGCTGGCCACAGGTCGCCTCAAGCATCAGGCGACGCCGCTGGATCTCAGGATTATGCCGCAATCGGTCAGGGAAATATCCCTGGATGAGGCCCTGGCTCCGGAACACAGTCGGCAGTTCGCAGGCAGGAAGGTCATCATCTCCCTCACCAGATCGGCCTCCAGAAGCCGGGTTGCCTTGCCCTTCCATGGGTTGACGGAACGCGGTCCCTTTCTGGCCGTTGCCGCGCAGTCCATCGACCATGGTGCCTTGCGGATGCGGTCTCTTTCAGAGGCTGTGGGCTTGGCCTTGGCGGTCATCTGTCTGGGATTTGGCCTCTGGCTCGGTTTCAGGGCGCAGTCTGCGCGGACGGTTCTTCAGGTCTTTCCGGCCCTGGTAGTTTCCATTTTCCTTGCCGGTTTCTGCTTGATTTCGGCCTTTGGTCAGACAGCCTATCCCCTGGCCATGACGGCGATCGCCGGGTGTTCCCTGATGTCGGCGGTGTCACTGCGCCTCCGTCTGCCCAGTCTCGTGATGACCTTCATCGAAGGGAATCTGAGCCCGGAAGAAGCCTGGCTCTGGCGAAGCCAGGAGGTGCTTGAGCGACCTGTCATTCTTCTGGGCCCTGGCGGCGCGATCAAACGTGCAAACCTGCCCGCGGTCCGGGCTTTTGGCCTGACAAAAGTCCACAGGGCATGGGCGGGCGCTGAGATTTCCCGCCTGTGCATGTCGGCGCTTGGCTTGGGAGAACGTCACAGGATCCAGACCGTCTGCGGAGACATCACCTGGCAACTCGAATGGCTCCATCCGGATATTGCTCTTGCCACTTTCTATGATGTGACGGATCAGGCGCTAGTACTGGATGACCTGGAGCGCAAGCTCATCACCGACTCCCTGACCGGAACCAACAACCGTATCGGGTTTGATCGTGCCCTGAACGAGATCAATCTGTCCCGGGGCGAGAAGTGCGCGATCTTCTTCATGGACCTGAACGGGTTCAAGACCATCAATGACACCCATGGCCATGCTGTCGGCGACGAACTGCTGAAAATCGTCGCCAAACGATTTGCCTCGGTTACCCGAAGTCAGGATGTCCTTGCGCGACTGGGGGGTGATGAGTTCGCCATTCTGGCCCGGGGAGATGTTTCCACCCTTCAGGCCATTCGAACCGTAGACAAGCTGGAAGCTTCCCTGCAGGGCATGGTGAGGTTGAAGGGCGTGGCGATAAATGTAGGTGTCGCTGTTGGTTTCGCCCTCAGCACACCGGCAGACAGCTCCATCATGACGGTCATAAATCGCGCCGACCAGGATATGTACGAACGCAAACGGATCCAGAAGCTCTCGCCGCCAGCTGTCTGGAATCCATTGGACGCCCGGATCTGAGGCACCCCGACGTGATCAGCATCGAGGTGCGCCCAGGCAAACCGGTCTGTCAGGCGTAGCTCTGTAGCGGGCGGACATCCAGCGCCCCATTGGCCATTTCCACGATGGCCTGCGAGGCCGCCAGTGCCCCTGCTGTGGTGGTGTAATAGGGGATCTTCATCATCAGGGCGGTCCGACGGATCTCGTAGCTGTCGGCCAGGGACTGTTTGCCCTCCGTGGTGTTGAACACCAGTTGCACGCCGCCATTCTTCATGGCGTCGACAATATGCGGACGTCCTTCCAGAACCTTTTTTACGGCCTCGACGTTCAGGCCCTGTTGCGTCAGATGTGCTGCAGTTCCGCTGGTTGCCAGGACCTTGAAGCCCTGTTCCAGGAGCAGGCGCACGGGCTCGACCACCCAGGCCTTGTCAGAGTCCTTCACCGAGACGAAGACCGTCCCGGTTTCGGGCAGGATGGTACCTCCGCCCAGCTGACTCTTGGCAAAAGCCCTGGCAAAGGCCGCAGCCTTGGTGCCTCCCGGCCGTTGCCAGTCCAGGCCCATGACCTCACCGGTCGAGCGCATTTCCGGGCCCAGAATGGTGTCCACACCGGCGAACCGGGCAAAGGGGAAGACGGCTTCCTTGACGGCCACATGGTCATAGACCCGTTCGGTCAGGCCAAAGCTTGCCAGGCTCTCGCCAGCCATGACCTTGGCGGCAATGGCCGCAATGGGCGCACCTATGGTCTTGGCGACGAAGGGAACGGTCCGGCTGGCCCGGGGATTGACCTCGAGCACAAAGATGCGCGGATTTTCCGAGTGGGGCTCCTCGATGGCGAACTGCACGTTCATCAGGCCGCGCACCTTCAGGGCAAAGGCCATGGCTTCGGTCTGACGCTTCAGCTCGGCAATGGTGTCAGGCCGCAGGGAGAAGGGCGGCAGGGAACAGGCGCTGTCTCCAGAGTGAACGCCGGCCTCTTCGATATGTTCCATGACGCCGGCTACGAAGACGGTCTCTCCGTCGCAGATGGCATCGACGTCGACTTCGGTGGCCCGGGACAGATACTGATCGATGAGGACAGGGCTGTCGCCACTGACCTTCACGGCATGGGTAATGTAACGCTCGAGCTGCTCGTCATCCCGGACGATTTCCATGGCGCGGCCACCGAGCACATAAGACGGGCGGATAACGACCGGATAGCCGACCTGATGGGCTCCGGCGAAGGCTTCATCCCTGGACCGGGCAATGGCATTGACCGGCTGGGCGATCTTCAGCCTGTGCAGAAGCTGCTGGAACCGCTCACGGTCTTCTGCCAGGTCGATGGCGTCGGGGCTGGTGCCGAGAATGGGAATTCCGGCGTCTTCCAGGGCCTGGGCCAGCTTCAGGGGCGTCTGGCCGCCGAACTGGACAATGACGCCCAGAAGTGTCCCGGCGCGCTGCTCGACGGCGATCAGCTCCAGCACGTCTTCCGCTGTCAGAGGTTCGAAATACAGACGGTCGGAGGTGTCATAGTCGGTGGAGACGGTCTCCGGGTTGCAGTTGACCATGATGGACTCCACCCCGATGTCGGCCAGGGCGAAGGCGGCGTGGCAGCAGCAATAGTCGAACTCGATCCCCTGGCCGATCCGGTTGGGGCCACCCCCGAGGATGATGGCCTTCCGGGCCCCGGACGGCTCGCTCTCGCAGTCGGGTGCCTGCCCCAGAGCGCCGGTCTCATAGGTGGAATACATGTAGGGCGTTTCAGCGCGGAACTCGCCGGCACAGGTGTCGATGCGTTTATACACCGGCCGGACCCCGAGGGCCTGGCGGTCTGCGCGGATCTTACCCTCCGGTATGCGGGTCAGCATGGCCAGGCGGGCGTCGGAGAAGCCCTGCGCTTTCAGGGCGCGGAATCCCTGCGCCGTCGTCGGCAGTCCCCCCGCACGGATCAGGCCTTCTTCGCGCACCAGTTCCTGGATCTGACGGAGGAACCAGGGCTCATAGGCGCACGCCGCATTGATGTCTTCGACGGTCAGACCGTGGCGGAAGGACTGGGCAATGACCCGAAGCCGGTCCGGGGTCGGATTGCCCAGGGCGCGGACCACTGCAGCGTGACCGGTTTCCGGATCAGCTGAACCCTCGATCTCCACCTCATCCAGACCGCTGAGCCCGGTTTCGAGTCCGCGCAGGGCCTTCTGAAGGCTTTCCTTGAAAGTCCGGCCGATGGCCATGACCTCACCCACCGACTTCATGGAGGTGGTCAGGTGGGGCTCTGATCCCGGATACTTCTCGAACGCGAAGCGCGGGATCTTGGTCACCACATAGTCGATGCTGGGCTCGAACGAAGCCGGGGTCGCCACGGTAATGTCATTCATCAGCTCATCGAGGGTATAGCCGACCGCCAGACGCGCCGCGACCTTGGCAATGGGGAAGCCGGTAGCCTTGGACGCAAGGGCCGAGGACCGCGACACCCGGGGATTCATTTCGATGACCACCATCCGGCCGTCCGCGGGATTGACCGCGAACTGGACGTTGGAGCCGCCGGTCTCGACGCCGATCTCCCGCAGGACAGCGATCGAAGCCGACCGCATGATCTGGTATTCCTTGTCCGTCAGGGTCAGGGCTGGGGCGACGGTTATGGAGTCGCCAGTATGGACACCCATCGGATCAATGTTCTCGATGGAGCAGACGATGATGCAGTTGTCCGCCTTGTCGCGGACGACCTCCATCTCATACTCCTTCCAGCCCAGGACGCTTTCCTCGATCAGCACTTCAGTGGTCGGCGACAGGTCCAGGCCGCGCTCCACGATCTCGCGGAACTCTTCCATGTTGTAGGCAATGCCGCCGCCGGTCCCGGCCAGGGTGAAGGACGGCCGGACGATGGCTGGCAGGCCGACGAAGTCGAGGCCTTCCAGGGCTTCATCCATG
>CAIYSH010000337.1 GCA_903928755.1 uncultured Alphaproteobacteria bacterium
CATTACGATCAACACGGCGCACGTTGAGTATGAGACGGCCAACCGTCACTATGCTCACGTCGACTGCCCTGGCCACGCTGACTATGTGAAGAACATGATCACCGGTGCGGCTCAGATGGACGGTGCGATCCTGGTGGTGAGCGCTGCTGACGGCCCGATGCCCCAGACCCGCGAGCACATCCTTCTGGCCCGTCAGGTGGGCGTTCCGGCCCTGGTCGTTTACATGAACAAGGTTGACCTTGTTGACGACAGTGAGTTGCTGGAACTGGTTGAGATGGAAGTTCGCGAACTTCTGTCTTCGTATGAGTTCCCTGGCGATGACATTCCGATCACCATGGGTTCTGCCAAGGTGGCGATTGACGGTGGCGATCCGAAGATCGGTGAGCAGTCGATCCTGGCTCTGATGGAAACCGTGGATGCCTACATCCCGCAGCCTGAGCGTCCTGTGGACCTTCCGTTCCTGATGCCTGTGGAAGACGTGTTCTCCATCTCGGGCCGCGGCACGGTTGTGACGGGTCGTATCGAGAAGGGCATTGTGAAGGTCGGTGAGGAAGTCGAGATCGTCGGGATCCGTCCTGTCCAGAAGACGGTTTGCACGGGCGTTGAAATGTTCCGCAAGCTGCTTGACCAGGGTCAGGCCGGGGACAATGTCGGCGTTCTGCTGCGCGGCACCAAGCGTGAAGACGTTGAGCGCGGTCAGGTTCTCTGCAAGCCGGGCTCGATCACGCCGCACACCAAGTTCACGGCTGAGGCCTATATCCTGACGAAGGAAGAAGGCGGACGTCACACGCCGTTCTTCACGAACTATCGTCCGCAGTTCTACTTCCGGACGACGGACGTGACGGGGATCATCCGTCTTCGTGAAGGCGTTGAGATGATCATGCCTGGCGACAATGCGGAGCTGGACGTTGAGCTGATCACGCCGATCGCGATGGATCCTGGCCTGCGCTTCGCCATCCGCGAAGGTGGCCGCACGGTTGGTGCCGGCGTTGTCTCGAAGATCATCGAGTAGGCGCGACACTTTCTGCAGAAGATCAGGCCGCCCAGGGAAACCCGGGCGGCCTTTTTCTTGGCCTGGCGGCTAACGCACCTGACGGACTGAGCTGATGGAAAAGCTCATGCCATACCGACGCAAGTCAGACACGTCGCGATCGAAGGTCTGGCAGTGACCCCGGAAGTCCGAGTCGGCGCAGACTTCCCAGGTGCCGCGACCGTTGATCCGCAGGCTCTGGGCCTGATCGTTATAAGGTCTCGGAAGATTGCTGTAGTTTGTGCGGGCTTCAAAGGCCGGGCCGGAAAAACCAACCCCGTTGTAGAGGCTCAGTGACGCATTTCCTTGAAAGCCGCCGCCGTTCCAGGGTGGGGGTGGAGGCGGCGGAGGCGGCGCATAGCCCCCATGGGAATCAGAGGGGCGAACCGAACTGATGGCTTCACCAAGCCCATAGCGCCGCAGGTCCGGCACATCACGGTCAAAGGTCTGGCAATTCCCCCGGAAGTTTGCATCCGCACAGACTTCCCAGCTGCCGCGCCCGGAAATCTTCAGGCTGAGTGCCATATCGTTATATTGCCTTGGCAGATTGGAATATTCGCGGGTCGTATCCAGCACCTGCCCGGCATAATTGGCGTCCCTGTAAAGGCTCAGGGTCGATCCCCGTCCGCCTCCGGTATTGCCATTGCCGGAATTGCCATAACCACAGGTCAGCTGGCCATTCTGGTTTGTCACTGTGCTGCAGTTGGCGAACCGCAGGCTGGTTGACTGATAGCGCCCGTAGCGGTCCTTGCACTGGCCGGTCATCATGGCGTCACGGCCATATCCGAAGGTGGTGATGTTCTGGCAGGTCTGCCAGTAGTCGCCGGGCGGTGGGGGTGCACCTCGGGCTTGGGCCAGACTGGCAGCCGGGGCCAAGGAGCCTGCACCCAGCACCGAGGCCAGGATCAGCATGTTATAAAAAGGGCGCATTCACATCTCTCCCATTGAGTGAACTTCTATCTTCATCTTTTCCTCACCATAGGTTCCATAGGCAGAGGATCGCAAGCTGACTGTTGGCGGACCCCGTCCTTGCCCAGGAAAGTGGCCACTGCTAAGCCAACAGTCTCATGTCGGCGGATGCGCTAATCGAAACGCCGAGGTTTTGTGACGAGCGCTAGGTCTGCCATGTCGCAGTTTGCAAACTCCCCCGACTGGCTGACAGATGCGTTCGACTCCAGGCTGTTGCCCTTGGCCTATACCGCATCTGGTATTCCGGTCTGGCGGATTGCAGATGAGCAGTCCAACGCCACCATCTCTGCTCAATTTCAGGCGAACGCTGGCGAATATCACCAGCGGTATGCGGCCA
>CAIYSH010000338.1 GCA_903928755.1 uncultured Alphaproteobacteria bacterium
GAAGCCGGGCAGCCTGATCCAGACCGCCTATGAAGAGGGCGTGCCCATCTTCTGTCCGGCCTTCGTCGACTCATCGGCCGGCTTTGGCCTGGTCAAGCACCAGGTTGAGCGGATGAAGGCGGGCAAGCCCTATCTGACCATCGACGCCGTGGCCGATTTCCGCGAACTGACCGACATCAAGCTGGCGGCCGGGACCACAGGTCTCTTCATGGTCGGCGGCGGGGTCCCCAAGAACTTCGCCCAGGACACGGTGGTCTGCGCCGAAATCCTCGGCCACGAAGCTGAAATGCACAAATACGCCGTGCAAATCACCGTTGCCGACGTCCGCGACGGCGCCTGCTCGTCCTCGACCCTCAAGGAAGCCTGTTCCTGGGGCAAGGTCGACGTGACCTGGGAACAAATGGTCTTCGCTGAAGCCACAACGGTTGTCCCGCTCATCGCCTCGGACGCCTGGCACCGCGGGGCCTGGAAGGCCCGAAACCGCCCGCGCTGGGCAAAGCTGTTCGCCAAGACCTAGGCGTCAGCCAGCCGGAAACCCTGGATCAACCAACCTGGGACATGTTCCGATACCGGAGGCCCGGTCATCGGAGCATGTTCTAGAACAGCTTGATATGGACCCTGGCCTGGGGGCTCTCGACGTCGACCTGAGACCCCGATATCGCCGCCAGGATCCGTCCGACGGCCAGGACCAGATAGGCGGGATTCACCCCCAGTGGCCGGGGCAGGAAGACGACAATTCCCATGCCCAAGAGCAGGATGGGTGAGAGCAGGAGCAGAATCAGGGTCAGGGGAAACCAAAGGCGTATTTCCCTGGATTCAAACGGCCTGGCAGGAATGATCCGCCATCGCAGACGCTCCGCGCGTTGCCGCATGGCTTCATAGCGCCCTGTCCGAGGTCGCTGTTCCTGCTGAAGCGGGCCATGCTTGCCCGGATCCACGCTCACATCTTCCCCCCTTCGCATGTGCCCCCGATCCCGTCCGACAGGGCCGGGCCGTCTTCAATGGCCTTGTTTGCCATCTGACCCGTTTCCAAGATGGCTCCCACTGGGCATTATGGGCGCTTCATGGGGAGAGTATGGCATGAACAAGGTTCGATCCGGGATTTTCGGCGGTATCATGGCCGTCCTGGCTGGAGGTGCCATTGCAGAGGTGGCGACCAAGCCTGCGCCTTCAACCATGACCCTCGGCGCTTCCAGCGGCTATCTGGGCAAGGCCGCGCCCGACACCTACAGGATCCTGCCGCCGGCACCGACGCCTGGAACCATTCGCTGGGAGTCCGACCGGGCGACCTTCCTGGCGACCCGGCATCTCAAGGACACTCCCCGCTGGGCCATGGCAATCAACGATGTCGACCTTGGGGGCGTGGTCAAGGATATGAGCTGTGCGGTCGGCGTGAACCTGACCCCGCAGAATGCGCCCCGCTTCAGCGCCATGATCGCCAGGCTGGGCCCCGATGTGGCCTGGGCCACCAACAATCCCAAGGACAATTACAAGCGGCCGCGTCCCTATCTCACCGACCCGGGCCCGACCTGTGTCGAGCAGTCCGCCGCCCTGTCTGCCAGTCCGGACTATCCCTCAGGGCATGTAACCTTTGGCTGGACGATCGGCCTGATCCTGGCCGAACTGGCTCCGGACAGGGCCACCGAGATCCTGGTCCGGGCCCGCGCCTTTGGCGAGAGCCGGCTGGTCTGTGGGGTCCACACCATGAGTGCCGTGGAGTCCGGCAGGTCCAATGCGTCCATCCTGGTGGCGGGGCTGCACGGGTCCGAAGCCTTCCGGAAGGATCTTGAGGTTGCCAGGACCGAAGTGACCAAGGCCCGCCTGGCCGGGCCTGCACCTGACCCCTCCACCTGCGCCGCCGAGGCCGAAACAGCCCGGGCCTCACCTTATAACTGAGCCCTGATCCTGCCCGGCCCCACCCCCAACTCACCGGGCGGATGCCGACCTAGTGCGAGGTTATCTGGCTGTACAGAGCCGACTCGAAATCCTGCAGGATGTCGAGGAGCTCATCCGTATGCGCGGTCAACTCCAGAGCCTTGGAAAACCGGTATTGCCAGAAGCTGGCCACATGGGAAATCGCCCCGATCTTCTCCCCCAGGGCCATGAACATGGCAGGAGCCTTCACCAGAAAATCGCGAAATGCCATGGGCTTTCCATTCTGGGTCAGGTCCCGGTAGGCGGCGTGGTAGACTTCCAGGGCCATATTGATTTCGCGCCGTCGATCCCGGACTGCCTTGACGATACGGATCTTGGCATCCCGGACATAGACAGCGTCCCGGCTGTCCCTGCTGCCCGGTGCTGTCAGGCGAGGCAGATCCTTCAGCATGGCTGCAAGCCTTGGATCAATATCGGCCAGAGCCCACTGATAGTAGAGGAACCCTTTCCAGCTGAACATGCCTTCGCGATAGGCTTCCTCTTCGAGACGAAGGACCGTGCGCAGGGGTGCCACGCGGTCGTCGAGCTGACTGGACAAAAGGAGTGCAGCAAGCTTTTCCGCGCCAATGTCCGTCCCGCTGGGAAAAGCCATCTCGATGACGGCACCAATCTGCTGCCCGACAAAGGCCTGCATCCTTTTCATATCCGCGTCGGATATCGAAAAGTATTGCCGCGCAACATTGAAGCCGTGGCGATTGAGTTGTTCGCGCAGCAGGAAGGGATCCAGTGAGGGTAAACCCTCCATGGCCTGGAAAACGGCCAGATCCGTCTGGATCCTGCCATCCTCACCTGCCAGGTCCTGAACGAGTGTCATCCAGCCCTTCTGTCCAACGAAGAAGGACTGCCCACCAATACCAAGGTCGGACCGTTCAAAAGGCAGGATCACCTTTGTGGCAATATTGGTCGGCGAGCTGAACACGTACTGCTCGTCTGGTCGCACCCTGTGTTTCAGGATGATGGACTCGTTGAGGATCGGGCACCGGAAGAAGGGCTGCGTCAGGTACTCGACTTCATGCTTGTGCTGTCTGGAAACCGCCAGCAGGTTCAGGACGCGGCTGGTCGAGGCGGTCTTTTCAAGCGCTGAAAGTCTGCGGACCGATCGCTCGTCATTGATATCGGCCACGTCAGAACTTCCTAAGCAACTGATTTTACGAAATTAGTTTGCAAGTCGGAAGTTTAGCATAGCTACTGCGGCTTAAAAGACCTTGAAGAGATCAGGCCCCGAAACTGTCCAGCGAGGCAAGATTGGATTCAAAATCTGCCAGGATGTCGACGATTTCCTCGATGGGGGCCGCGAGGTCGCGAGGATCCTTGAAGCGGTATCGCCAGAAACTGGAGATGTGCGAGATACAGCCGATCCGCTCGCCAAGAACCATGAACATGGTCGGGGCCTTGAGCAGGAAGTCACGAAACGCCATGGGCTTACCATTGTGGGTCAGGTCCCTGTAGGCATCATCATAGACCTGCAGGGCTTCGGCGACTTCCCGGCGCCTTTGCTGGATGTTCTTGATGAGCCGCGTGCGGGACTCCTGGATATAGGCCATGAGATCGCGGTCTTTCGGGCCAACTGGGCGCAACATTGGCAGTTCTTTGAGAACTGTGGCCAGTTTCGGACCCATATCGGCCAGGGCCCACTTGTAATAGAGAAAGCCCTTCCAGCTGAAAATGCCTTCCCGATAGCTCTCAGCATCCAGGCGCATGACCAGACGAAGGGGCTCCAGTCGCTCGTCGATCTGGTTTGACAGCAGGACCGAGGCCATCCGGTCTGAACCGGCGTCAGAACCCTTGGGGAAGGCCATGTCGATCAGGAGCTGGATCTGGGATCCGACAAAAGCCTGCATCCGCTCCATGTCAGCTTCAGATATCGAGAAATAGACCGATGAAATCGGAAAGCCCCGCCGGTTCAGGTGCTCGCGCAACAGGAACGGATCCAGGGACGGGATCTCGTCAAGCGCCTGGAGTACGGCGACATCGTGCATGATCCGGTCATCCTCGGATGCCAGTTCCTGGACAATGCTCAACCATCCCTTCTGCCCGACGAAGAAGGATCGGCCCCCCATCCGAAGGTCCGAGCGTTCAAAGGGAATGATGACCTTGGTCGCCACATGCCGCTGGTCGTTGAACAGGAACTGCTCATCGGCCCTGAGGCGATGTTTGAGAACCAGGCTCTCGTTCAGGAGCGGGTTCCTGAAAAAGGGCATGGCACTGTATTCAGGGTCCTTGCGATGTTCCCCGGCCACGGCCAGCAAGTTCAGTACACGACTTGTGGAGGCCGTTTTCTGGAGGGCCCCCAGATTGCGGATGGATCTATCTGAGCTGGCTGCCATCTGATTCTGTGACTCTCTTCAATGCAGCCATTGGTCAGACGCCACACAATGTGGCGCCGACCCTTTCTGGGGGCAGGTAAACGCCTGCCTGAATCGTAAATGAATGACGGTATACTGGCGGGATACAGAGGTTCGATTCCCCTGTTTTTTCCTGCTTTCAGGATGGTGCAAGGGTCTGAAAACAGCGTTAATATCCTGACCGTTGTGGTGGCGCTCCCGCGCCTCTGGTCGCTGAAAGGGCACCCTGTCCGCCCCGGTTTTTCTCATCCGGTATTGGGTGCATGACATCAGGTAGGGCTGGAAGGCTGCCATCCCTAAGGCACCGGGCGGCAAAGGGTCCCGGCGACCTCAGGCCAGACCAGGGTGGCGGCGGCGACGGCGATCAGGGCAAGGCCCGCGGCCCATTGCAGGACGATGTGGCTGTGTGTCCCGCCAAGCCAGCCGAGGCCCAGTGATGATGCCGTCAAAAGTGGTGTCACCCCCAGCCCGAACCCAAGCATGACCAGTCCGCCGTGCAGGGCATCTCCTGCCAGCATGGCGTACATCAGGGCCGCATAGACCATGCCGCAGGGCAGAAACCCCCAGACCAGTCCGGCGATCAGCGCGGCAAGCCCGTGCCCCCGACGTTTCTCTGCCCAGGCCCAGCGGCTGAAGGGGGTAAACAGCCGCGCCAGGATCGTCGGCGACGGCAGGATCCCGGTCAGGGAAATGGCGGTCCAGATCAGTACCAGGGCCCCGAACCTCTGCAGGACAGCATAGGCCGCATGCTGGTCGAACAGCCCGTAGAGGGTCGACCCGAATCCGCCAACCACAGCCCCCGCCGTCACATAGGAGATCAGCTTGCCCGCCTGGGCTGCCATCAGGGCAATTGCACGGTTCTTGAAGTCCTTGGTCCTGCCCAGGGTCATGGACAGGGCTCCGCCTACCCCACCACACATGACAACGCAGTGGAGCGAACTGACGAGACCGAGGATGAGACCGCCCAGCAGGGTCAGGGATGACAAGGCAAGCTCCCGGGGGAAGGAAACGCGCGGCAGCATGCATCCCGCCGCTGGTGCTGGCCTTGCGACAGGTCAAAATGGCCCTTGCGTCGCTCAGGACTTGCCAAGTTTCAAACGGACGTTCATCACCCGTGCCGCCATGTCAGATGATCTTACAGAAGGCCAGACGGCCGTCATTCCCGACGGATACGTCATCAACCTGTGGCAGCGCGGGTTTGGCCGGACGGTGGGACCGTTTTATTCCAGGCGGCATTCTGGCAATGATGAGGTCATGGCCTTTCGGGTCGAAGACCATCACGCCAACGGCATGAACAACTGCCATGGGGGCATGCTGATGAGCTTTGCCGACATGGCCTGGGGCCGGGTGATTTCGAACCGGAAAGAGATCGGCTGGGTTACAGTGCGACTTCTGACCGATTTCCTCTCAGGTGCCCATATGGGTGACTGGGTGGAGGGCGACAGCGAGATCATTTCCGAGCAGGACGACATTTTCACTGTCCGCGGCCGAATTTGGTGTGGAGATCGCACCCTCATGACCGGCACGGGCGTTTACAAGGGCATTCGTTCGATCCGCCGCAAGGCGGGCGAGCGCGAGCCGAAAGGATAGCTTATGGCACTCGATCCCGCGATCAAGGAAGGCGCGCCCGTCGGTTATGACGACCGTCCGATCCACTCCGAGCCCGGTGCCTTGCCACCTGAGGTCCAGGCCCCGCTCGCCCCCTTCCAGGGCCAGGAGCCGGATGCTCCCAAATGGTTTACGGACGCCATCGCCCAGGATCCCGAGCGGTCCTTTGTCACATCGCTAGGCACCCGGATCGAGGTCCTGACCTGGGGCGAGATCGGCAAGCCTGGCCTGCTGCTGGCCCACGGCAATTCCGCCCACGCCGACTGGTGGAGCTTCATCGCCCCCTATCTGGCCCAGGACTATCGGGTGGCCTCCATGTCCCTGGCCGGCATGGGCGCGTCGGACTGGCGCGACACCTATGCCTTTCAGGATTTTGCGGAAGATGCAGAGGCTGTGGCCCAGGCATCCGGTCTGTATGAGGGTGGCGTGAAACCCATCTATATTGGCCACTCCTTCGGCGGATCGCAGGTGTTCTTCGCCGCAGCGCGCCATCCTGAGCGCATGCGGGCCGCCATTCTGGTGGATACCGGATTTGGAGGCCCACCGCCGGATTCCAAAGAGGCCAGGGAAATGGCTGAGCGAGTTCGAAATATCCCCACCGCAGATCGCGCCCAGAAGGTCTACCCGACCCTGCAGGCCGCCCTGGCCCGCTTCCGGTTCATGCCACCGCAAGCAGCGGGCAACCTCTTTGTCGCCGACTTCATCGCCCGCCGGTCATTGAAGAAGGCACCCATGGAGGATGGCTCTGGCGAGGGCTGGACCTGGCGGTTTGATCCCAACATGTGGAACAAGCTGGACCGCTCCCTGATGAGCGGCCTGATGGACGGTGCGCCGCCCCAGGTGACCATTCCCCTGGCGCACATATTCGGGGACCGATCCGTGGTCATGTCCAGGCGCGCTGCCGCTCAGGCTTCGCCCTTGCCCGAGCATACCCTGGAAATCGCCATCCCCGACTCGGCCCACCACGTAATGGTCGATCAGCCCCTGGCCCTTGTCGCTGCCCTGCGGGGTCTTTTATCTTCCTGGCCGCCCAAGTCTTAAGCCCTACTTGAGACCTTGCTGCGGAACGTGTAACCCCGGCCCCAACGATTTGCCTCCGAGAGACTCCGACATGGCTTCCGAATATCACCACGGCGAAATGGACATCCAGGAGCAGACAGCGACGTTTGCCATGTTCAACGGCCTGACCAAGTGGGGCTCTCTGGCCCTGGCGGCCCTGCTGACCTGGCTGGTCCTCTGGTTCTGCACGCCCACCGGCTTCCTTGGAGCGACGGCGGCCGGGATCGTCCTTACCGTCATCGGTGTGATCGTCCTCAAGGAAAAGCCTGAAGCGGACCATTAGGACCGGGTCTCACGGCATGCCCTGTTCATGGGCAGGGGCCCTGTCTGAAAAAATTGCGGGATCGGACACATGGTCACCGGCCATCAGACCCGAACATGCTTTACGTTTTTTCATTAGAGCCTTTTTCATCCCTTGAGCCGATAATCCCCCAAGGGAAAAGGCTCTAGCTTTGCCCGCCAAGGGCTTTGGGGAATCTCAGCATGACCATGATCGCCGTCACCAAGGAGCGCCGGTCTGGCGAGACCCGTGTCGCGGCCACGCCTGAGACGGTGAAGAAGCTGATCGCGGCCGGGTTTTCCGTGACGGTCGAAGCCGGTGCCGGCATCGCAGCAGCCTATCCTGATACTGACTATGCCGCGGCCGGAGCGATCCTGGCCAAGACCGCCAAGGCCGCGGTGGAAAAGGCCGACATCCTCTACAAGGTCCGCGCGCCGGACGATGCCGAGATCGCTGCCCTGAAGTCGGGGGCCATTGTCGCAGCCCTGCTCAATCCCCACCAGGACAAGGCCGTTATTGCCGCCCTTGCCGCCCGGGGTGTCAGCGCCTTTGCCATGGAATTCATTCCGCGGATCACCCGCGCTCAGGTGATGGATGCCCTATCCTCCCAGGCCAATCTGGCAGGCTATCGGGCGGTGATCGAAGGGGCAGAGGCCTATGGCCGGGCCCTGCCTATGATGATGACGGCTGCAGGCACCATTGCTGCGGCCAAGGTCTTTGTCATGGGGGTGGGCGTTGCCGGCCTTCAGGCCATCGCTACGGCCCGCCGCCTGGGTGCCGTGGTCACGGCGACCGATGTTCGCCCCGCCACCAAGGAACAGGTTGAAAGCCTCGGGGCCAAGTTCCTGGCGGTTGAGGACGAGGAGTTCAGGAACGCCCAGACCGCCGGCGGCTACGCCAAGGAGATGAGCCCCGAATATCAGGCCAAGCAGGCCGAGCTGGTCTCCAGCCACATCGCCAAGCAGGATATCGTGATCACGACCGCCCTGATCCCGGGGCGGGCCGCGCCCCGACTGGTCAACGCCGCCCAGGTGGCCTCCATGCGCGCCGGATCGGTGCTGGTGGACCTGGCCGTCGAGCAGGGCGGCAATGTGGAAGGGGTCAAGCCCGGCGAGGTCCTTGTCACCGACAATGGCGTCAAGATCCTGGGCATTCCCAACCTGCCTGGCCGGATCGCCACCGATGCCTCGGCCCTCTATGCCCGCAACCTGCTGGCCTTCTCGACCCTCCTGCTCGACAAGGAGGGCAAGCTGGCCCCGGACTATGAGGATGAAATCCTCAAGGCGGCCCTGGTCACACAGGGCGGCAAGGTCGTCCACCCAGCGCTCAGCGCCTGATCCCAGCGGAGGAAATCATGGAAGCCGTCGACCCTACAGTCTTCCGCCTGGCGATCTTCGTCCTGGCGATCTTTGTCGGATATTACGTGGTCTGGAGCGTGACGCCGGCCCTGCACACTCCGCTCATGGCCGTGACCAATGCCATCTCCTCGGTGATCATTGTCGGTGCCTTGCTGGCGGCCGCCGCCCATAGCCCGAGCGGCGCTCTGACCGGCTCCATCCTGATTTCCAAGGGGGCCGGCGCTGTGGCAGCGGCCTTCGCCGCCGTCAACATCTTCGGCGGCTTCCTGGTCACCCAGCGCATGCTGGCCATGTACAAGAAGAAGGAGAAAGCGAAGTGAACGCCAACCTCGCGGCCGTCCTCTATCTCGTCTCCGGCGTCCTGTTCATCCTGGCGCTGCGGGGCCTCTCCTCGCCCACCACCAGCCAGGCGGGCAACCGCAATGGCATGATCGGCATGGCGATTGCGGTCAGTGTGACCCTGATCACCCTGTTCAGCCAGGGGAAGCTGGATCCCCTGACCCTGGGTCTGATCGGTGGAGGCGTGGCCATTGGCGGCGGCGTTGGTGCCCTGATCGCCCGTCGGGTGGCCATGACCTCCATGCCCCAGCTGGTGGCGGCCTTCCACAGTCTGGTCGGCATGGCAGCCTGCCTGGTGGCGGTGGCGGCCATCCACACCCCGGCAGCCTATGGCATTGTCAATGCGGTTACCGGACAGGTGCACATGAACTCCCTGGTGGAGCTGAGCCTCGGTCTGGCCATCGGTGCCGTAACCTTCACCGGCTCGGTCATCGCCTTTGCCAAGCTCAACGGCAATATGAGCGGCGCACCCATCCTGCTGCCCGCCCGTCACCTGCTGAACATCCTGATCGGTCTGGCCATTGTCGCCCTGATCGTCGTCCTGGTGATGAGCGGCGGCTCTGCCCTGTGGGCCTTCTGGGCGATCTTCGCCCTGAGCCTGCTGGTGGGGGTCACCCTGATCATCCCCATCGGCGGCGCTGACATGCCGGTGGTGGTCTCCATGCTCAACAGCTATTCCGGCTGGGCAGCGGCGGCCCTGGGCTTCACCCTGGAAAACGTCACCCTGATCATCACCGGAGCCCTGGTGGGCTCGTCGGGTGCCATCCTCAGCTACATCATGTGCAAGGCCATGAACCGCAGCTTTGTCTCGGTCATACTCGGCGGCTTTGGCGCAGATGATGCGGCGGCGGCTTCGGGCGGCAAGGTCGAGACCCGGCCAGTCAAGCAGGGCTCTGCTGAAGATGCAGCCTTCATCATGAAGAATGCCAGCAAGGTCATCATCGTCCCCGGCTATGGCATGGCCGTCAGCCAGGCCCAGCACGCCCTGCGTGAAATGGGTGACAAGCTGAAGGAAGAAGGCGTCGAGGTGAAATACGCCATTCACCCGGTGGCCGGTCGGATGCCGGGCCATATGAACGTCCTGCTGGCCGAAGCCAATGTCCCCTATGACGAGGTCTTCGAGCTGGAGGACATCAATGCCGAATTCCCGACGGCCGATGTCGCCTTCGTCATCGGTGCCAATGACGTCACCAATCCGGCGGCCAAGACCGACCCCACCAGCGCCATCTACGGTATGCCGATCCTCGACGTGGAAAAGGCCCGCACCGTGCTGTTCGTCAAGCGCGGCATGAGTTCGGGCTATGCCGGTGTCGAGAACGAGCTCTTCTTCCGTGACAACACCATGATGCTGTTCGGCGATGCCAAGAAGATGGTCGAGGGCATTCTCAAGGGTCTCTGAAGCGCTTTCCGGACTTTCCTTGCCGTTGTGGGCAAGCGGGCGCATGCTTCCCGCAATAACGGGAGGAACGACCATGCGTTATCGCGTCGGCGGGCTCGTACTCGCCTTGAGTTTCCTGCTTACCAGTTGCTCCAGGCCGGACATTCCGGCGGCTTCGGCCAGTCCGCCTGCCCTGGCCCTGTCCGTGACTGAAGAGGGCCACGGCGTGCTTGCAGCCCAGTCTGCCGTGATCAAGGGCAAGGGTGATGTCGTCCTGGCAACTGTGACCATGACCCCGGACTGGTGGGTTGGCGGCGGCACCTTAAAGATCAACTGGTATGCGGGCCTCAGCCAGACCAAACGCTTCTTTGTCATAAGCCATCCTGCCGCCGACCTTCCGAGCTATCTCAAACATCCGGAAGAGGGCGTGCGGGAAGTCAGGGTTGGCTTTGACGGCGGTGCAGCTGCATCCATTCATCCGACCGGGACCAAGGCTGAATTCGTCATTCCCAAAAGTGCCCGGACCGTGACCCAGGTTCAGCTGGTGTTTGGTTCGGAAACTGCACCTGAAACCGTCACATGGAAATGATGACGCGGTTCTGACCACACTGGCATTGCAACCAATGCCGGTGCGCACTCTAGTCATCCTGCGCGGATCTGGAGTGGCGGATGGTGGAGCGGGCAGGCAATCGGGACTATCGGGGTGAGCAGGTCGAAATCGGTGGTCGCCGATTGCGGGCTGTCAGGGCCGGCACCCCTTCTGATGCGCCACTGATCGTTTTCGAGTGCGGGGCCTTTGGATGCGCCGCCGACTGGGCGGTTGTGCAGACGAGGCTGGCCGAACAGGGTCTGGCCAGTCTGGCCTATGATCGGGCGGGCCTGGGCTATTCCGATCCTGGACCGAGCCCCCGCGATGGCCATGCCATTGCCGATGACCTTGAGGCTCTTCTGACCCGGCTGGGCGTCCGGGCCCCCCTGCTCATGGTCGGACACTCCATGGGAGGAATCCTGCTGCGGGTATTTGTCGGCAGGAATATCGACCGGGTGGCGGGTCTGGTGCTGGTCGATGCCGTAACCTCAGAGGCCATCGAGAATCCCGCAGCCGCCCGCGCGATCGCGGCCTTTCAGGGTGCATTGAATCTGGTTGGCCGCTGGTCCGGCCTTGGCTTCATGCGGCCAGTGTCCTGGGTGGTTGGCGACAAGATCGGCCTGGAGGGTGAAGCCTCACGGGAAAAGCGTCGCATCTATGGCCTTTCTTCCCATGCGAAGTGGTCCGCCGAAGAAGTGGCCAACTGGCGCGCGACTTCCAGCCAGGGGCGGGACATAGGTCCCTATCCTCCCGATCTGCCGGTGGCTGTTGTCACGGCCGGTGCCGTGCCCCTGTCACCCGGGATGAAGTCCCTGCAGGCCGAACCGGCCCGGGCTTCGAACAGGGGCTATGAGGCCCACATTGCCGGGGCTGGTCATGCCAACCTTCTGGGACGGAAGTTCGCCGATCCGGTCATTGACGGAATCCGTCACGTCCTGAACGCCTGACTTCTCGTCAGGCTGCGGGTTCCCGGTCGATGAGCCCGGCGGCAGCCCGGAACCGTTGGAGTATCAGGGATCTGACCACGGTTTCCGGACCTGGCGCGACGCAGGACCCCTGCAGGCAGGGCAGTCCGCCGCGGGCTTGAACCGGCACATCTCTCAAGCGGATTCGGGCCAGTGCCATGTGGCTGGACCGATGTCGGCCAAGATTGCTGATCCTGGTGGGGGTGGATGAGGTGACCTCATATCGACCGTCCCAGACCCCGGTTTTTCCCGGTGAAAGTTCCAGATCCGGGGTGCCGGACCGCGCGATGTCTCCGGAGGGCCGTACCCACCTGATCGCGGTTTCATCGGCAATCACCTGGCACCCCGATAGGGTCATGGTTACCTCCCTGGCCCCGCGCAGGGCCTGGGTCAGGCGCGTGAGCCGGTCACTGCGGGGAAGCTTCACCCCACCGCCTGCGCTGACGCAGGCGACCCCCACAAGTGCCGTGGCGGCGGCGGGGTCAGCATCCCGGAGGGTCTGTCTGTCCATGACCAGCCCGAAATCCTCCTGAACCTGCCGGGCAAGGTCATGGGGGATTTCCCGATGTGGCAGATGCCCAGGCGCGCCTTCCATCCCGGGATGGCTTCGGGCCCGGCTGCGCGCATACCGGAGATCCACATTGGCCGGATCCTCGATCCAGCTTGCCGCCTGGCCTTGAAGCCAGGTGCGGAGATCCGACCTGGAAAGGCCCAGCATCGGGCGCAGCAGGAAAACGTCACGACCCTCGGGCCAGACTGGCGAGGGGCCCCACTCCCGCGCATCGGGTGTGGTCGATCCGGCTGCGCGCATGGCGGCGGACTCCGCCAGATCGCTTGCGGTATGCCCCATCAGAATGACCGAGGCTCCGGCCTTTCGGGCAGCCTCAGCCAGCAGGGTGTGTCGGGCGAGACGGGCCGCAGCAGGCAGACCTGTGGACGGTTTCTCTCCCGTCCAGGACATGGACTGGAAGTCGGCACCTACCTTGCTGGCCAGTCGGCTGCAGGTTGCAGTCCAGTCCTGGCTGGCTGGGTTCAGACCGTGGTCGACGGTCAGACAGAGCAGTTGCCGCCCCTGCAACCTGGCCCATTCTCCAGCGATCAGGGTCAGGGCGACGGAATCACCGCCACCCGACAGAGCCAGGGCCAGGGGTCTTTTGCTTTGGGATGCGAGCCTTCGATCAAGGACGCGGTAGACGGCGTCGGTCAGGCCGGACATTTCGCCAGGACACGGGTTGCCGAGGCGCGGGCCTGAACCGCAGGTGACGCCTTTGGATAGCGCCGGACAAACTCATCCAGGGTCTGGCAGGCGTCGGAGGGCTTGCGCATCCGCACCAGGGCCCGGGAGAGTTCCACTACGGCGTCGGGTGCCCAGCTGGTCTGCGGCCATTCCCGGATGGCGCCAATAAAGGCCGTGGCCGCTTCGGGATTGGCGGCGCGGGCGGCATAGGCCTTGCCAAGCCAGTAGCGGGCCTCGGGTCCCTTTGGACCATCGCCGTAACGGCTGATGAAGTCCTGGAGGGCGGGCTCAGCGGATTCAAAATCCCCGCCCAGGGCCAGCTGCCGTGCCTGATTGAAGGCATCCGTGGGCGAAAGCACAACCGCAGCCGGGGGCGGGACTGCTGCCAGGGTTGCTGCGGCCTGTTCCAGCGTCAGTATGCGTCCGGTAAGGGCAATATTCGCATTCCGCTGGGCTTCGAGGTCCTTGCGGGTCTGGTTGAGGTCGTGGGCCGTCGTCTCCATCTGCCCGTTGAGACGGGTCAACGTCTGCTCCAGGTCACTCAGCCGGCGGGACAGCTCCTGGATCAGATAGTCGGTCTCCGCAGGCTGGACCACGACAGGTTTACCGGAATCCCGCCCCTGGAAGACAATCGCCCGCAATTCCCGGACGACCTGCTCCATCTTGTCGACCCGACGGGAATCCCGCGCGTCCAGCAGGTCGATGGGGGTCTGGGCCAAGGCCTGACCCGCAAGGGTCAGGCTGAGGGCCAGGGCAGTTGTCGCGCGCAGCAGGGTCACGGCTCCAGCTTATCGTGCGCCGCTGGTGAGGGCGGTGTGGGCATTGCGATTCCGTTCATAGGCGGCTTCATCTGTCCCAGGATCGATTGGCTTTTCCTTGCCATAGGACACCGTGGAAATCCGGCTGGGGGCGACGCCCTGGCTCACCAGGAAATCCCGGACGGAATTTGCACGACGGGATCCCAGTGACAGGTTGTATTCCCGCGTGCCCCGCTCATCGGCATTGCCCTCAATGCGGATCTGCACGGCTGGATAGCGGGTCAGCCACCCGGCCTGGGCCTTGAGGGTTGCCACAGCGTCAGGCCGGATATCGTACTGGTCGACGTCGAAATAGACCAGATCTCCGGCCTTGATGACGAAGTCCTGGGTCGAGCCGGCCAGTGGCCCCTGCTCTATGGGCGGACGGGGTGCAGGTGGCTGATAGGCCGGTTGGGCCGGGCGCTGAACCGGGGTTTCCTGCGGCGGTGTCGGTGTCTGCAACTGGGGCTTCGGCCGGGAGCCGCAGGCGGCCATGGACAGGGCCGCAACGGCGACGAGGGTCAGCCTCAGGCTGGTTCTGGCTGCGAAGATCATTTGAAGCGTCTCCATAAGCTTGATGAGGTATCCGGCGTGACACGCCGCATTACGTGCATTCTATCGGTAATCGCGAAGCTGGCGAGATGGATTCCACGGGATCAGACCTAATTGAGCAGGGGCGACCAGGCCGGGTCGGATCCTGATCCCGGGTAAGGTGCTGGTCGAAGGATGCGGCCGGTAATGTCTACGGTCCAGAGCCGGGAGGGTCCGCCCGGTGTTTCCCGGCTGAACATCAGGACCCGGCCATTGGGGGCCCAGGTCGGACTGTCGTCCAGATAGCTGGAGGTCAGCAGTCGCTCATCCGAACCATCGGGCCGCATGACGCCGATATGGAAGGTATTTCCGGTCTGTTTGGTAAAGGCGATGAAGTCACCGGCCGGACTCCAGACCGGCGAAGTATAGCGCCCTGTCCCGAACGAAATGCGGGCCGCTGACGTGCCGTCGCCATTCATCACATAGAGCTGCGGAGCGCCGCCGCGGTCGGAATTGAACACCAGCCTGCCGCCATCGGGCGAGAAGGATGGCGAGGTATCAATCGCCGGGTCTGACGTCAGCCTGCGCGCCTGACGGCTTTGCAGATCCATCACATAGATGTCCGAATTACCGGCGCGTTCCACGGCAAAGGCGACCTTCCCGCCATCCGGTGAGAAGCGCGGCGCAAAGACCATGCCGGGAAACTCGCCCAGGCTCTCCCGGCGGGCGGTCTCGAGATTGAAGAGATAGATGGATGACCCTTCCGGCCGGAGCGACATGAAGGTAATTTCCTGGCTGTTTGACGAGAACCGGGGCGACATGACAATGGCCTTGCCGTCGCTCAGATAGCTGGGATTGGCACCATCCTGATCCATGATGGCCAGGGTCTTGGTCCGGTTGAGGCGACCACCGGTTTCCGCCACGAAGACGACGCGGGTATCGAAATAACCCTTTTCGCCGGTCATTCGCTCATAGACGGCGTCGGAAATCTTGTGGGCGATGCGTCGCCAGTTCTCTGGGGTGGACGTGAACTGCAGCCCCAGCAGCTGCTGCTCGGAAAACACATCCCACAGCCGGAAGTCCACCCGCAGACGCCCGCCTTCCACCGTGACCTGACCATTGACGAGGGCCTGGGCATTGATCGCCTTCCACAGGGCGAACTGCGGCTGGATGGCAATTTGGAGGTTCTGTTCGGCAAAGCCCTTGGGGTCTAGGGGGGCAAAGAGACCTGACCGCTCCAGATTGCTGGCTATGACCTGGGAAATTTCTGCGCCCCGATCGCCACCAAACCCGGGAATGGCGATCGGCAGGGGTTTGACATCGCCCTTGTTGACATCAACCTCGATTTCCGCGCGGGCGGCCGGGATAAATCCCAGTCCGCCAAGGCTCAGGCACAGGGCCAGCAACAGGGTGCTCAGTCGCATGACAGGCTCTCCAGGATCACGAACACGCCTCCCGGGCGTTGAAGTTTACCGCCACTCTCTGACCTACCAGATCCCTGGGAAGCGTCGAAAATGGGGCAGCCTGATGAATGGCACGGATCGCCCGTTCCGCAGCGGCCTGAATCACCGGATTTCCGGACTTTTCCTGGCCCCCGGCATCCACCCCGCCAAGGATCTGACCGCCGACCCCGAGGGTGAAGGTGACCCGGATGCGGACGTCCCTTCCGCCTTCCACCTCGCAATTCGGGTTCCACCGCCTCTGGAGTTCGTCGGCCAGTCCGGCCAGGGCGCTGGCAGACAGGCCCTTGGCTGCGCCGACAGCCTCTCTCGCCTGGGGTGCCGTTTCAGGGCGGGACGGTCCCCTTGAGGCCGATGAGGTCTTGCCAGCCTTTGCGACAGAGGCCGCCAGGGCGTCGAGATTCAGTGGTTTTGCGGCTGGCTTTGGGGTCGGCAGCGGCGCAGGTCTTGGCGGCTGTGCCGGTTTGACCACTGCAGGTTTCGCCACCACAGGGGCCGAAACGGGCTTCAGCGCAGGCTGTGGCACAGGCGTCGGGACAGGCGGCGTAGCCGGGGCCGCTGCTGCCGTTTGTGGTGGCGGATCCGGTTGGGGCTCATCGCTCTGGGCGCTCTGGGCGTCTGGCGCAGCTTCGGCCGGCCGAACGTCGTTGAGATCCGCCGTCGTCACAAGGGTAACCGGCACGGCAGCCCCGGTGGGAATGTCCCGGGCCCAGGGCTTGAGGAAAATCAGGGCAGCACCCAGCGTGAGGTGCAGCAGAACCGACCCGACCATGGCGGGCGAAAGATCAGTCCTTCTGGCCATCAGCCTGGAGACCCTGCGGCGACTGCGGACCGTCCTGGGCTCCCGATGACGGGCCGCCGGTGTCGGTGATCAGGTTGATCGACTTGAAGCCCGAGGTGGACAGGGCGGCCATGACCTGGGCGACCACAGCGTAAGACGCCTTGCCATCAGCCCGGACATAGATCGGTTTGCTGCTGTCACGCATCGCCTTGATGCGCGGTGACAGGTTGGTGAAGGCCACCGGTTGTTCCTGCAGGAAGATCGACCCATCCGCCCGGATCGAAACGGTCAGGGGCTCGGACTGGTCCTGCATGGCCCCAGCCTCGGTCTTGGGCAAGTCAACCGAGACCCCGACGGTCAGCAGGGGGGCCGAGATCATGAAGACGATCAGCAGGACCAGCATCACGTCCACCAGGGGCGTCACATTGATTTCCGACAGGGTTCCCCTCCGGCCCCGCCCGTGTCGGCGGCGTCGCCCGCCGCCCGCCGCTGCGAAAGCATCATGGGCCGAAAGTGCCATCAGACACGCTCCGCCAGACGCCGCTGGATGGCGGTGGACAGGTCGTCTGCAAAGCTCTCCAGGCGGGCGGTATAGCGCGACACCCCGTTGGAAAAGGAGTTGAAGGCAATATAGGCCGGAATGGCGGCGGCCAGCCCGATGGCCGTGGCGAACAGGGCCTCGGCAATGCTGGGGGCGACCACGGCCAGGTTGGTGTTCTTCTGGATGGCGATGGCCTGGAAGCTGTGCATGATCCCCCAGACCGTGCCGAACAGGCCGACAAAGGGCGAGGCCGTGGCCACAATGGCCAGGGCGCTGAGGCCGGATTCGACCCGCACAGCCTCCCGGGCCACGGTGGTGTCCAGCACCCGGTCGATCCTCTGGATCAGAAAAGCCACCTGGCCGTCATTAAGCTGACCCCGGTTGCGGGTTTCGCGCCATTCCCGAAGGGCACCCTGCAGCATGCGCGGCAGGGGGTGGCCGGGGCTGTCGCCAGCCTCGGCGGCCACCTCTTCCAGGCTGCGGCCGGACGCCACTTCCTGTTCGAAGGCGCTGGCCCGCCTGTTGAGTGCCGCAAAGCGGAAGATCTTGTCGAGGATGATTGTCCAAGACCAGAGGGATGCCAGGGCCAGACCACTCAGCACCCCCTTCACCACCCAGTCGGCGCGCAGGAAGAGGGAGATGAAGGAAAAGCTCTCCGGGGTAAGGGCTGCAGGATCCATGGGCGCTCCAGGGGGAAGTCGGATTCTAGACTGGACCTAGTCGGTGGCAAACTTGCGGCCAAGGGGCAAATTTCACCAGAGACTAATCAATCAGGGGGGCCAGGGCTGCAATCAGTTCCGGGGCAGGTTTCCGGGGGCGGCCGTTCATGTCGATACAGGCCGCCTCGACATGGGCCGAGCAGATCGGTTCGCCTGCCCGCCATATGGTCTGGTGGAAGGTCAGTCGCGGGCCCCGGGTGCTGTCTATGGTCGTCCGCACCAGCAGGGCGTCATCGATCCTGGCCGGTTTGCGGAATTCCAGGCTGATCTTCACGACGGTGAAGGCAGCCGATTTTTCCAGCAGGGCGGAATGGCCGACCCCGACCAGCCGCAGGAAATCGCTGCGACCCCGTTCGAAATAGCGCAGGTAATTGCCGTGATAGACCACCCCGGTGAAGTCGGTGTCCTCGTAATAGATGCGGACCGGCAGGACATGTTCGCGCCCATCCATCCAGCCCGCGGTCGGCGCGGTATCCTGCGGGATCTCAGCCATGGTCAGGTCTCATCGAACAGCCCGCCCTGGTCGACAGCCGGCATCTGGGCCGGCAATTGCGGCGGCGGGGTCAGGCCGATGTGGGTATAGGCCTTGGCGCAGGCCATCCGGCCCCGGGGGGTCCGCTGGATGAACCCCTGCTGCAACAGGAAGGGCTCGATCACATCCTCAACCGCGTCCCGGGCCTCGGCTATGGCATAGGCCAGGGTTTCCACCCCGGCCGGTCCGCCGCCATAGTTCTCGATCAGGGCGCGGAGATAGCGTCGGTCCAGGGCGTCGAGACCAGCCGGGTCCACGTCCAGCCGCGCCAAAGCCCGGGCGGCGGCGGCCTGGCCGATGACGCTCACTCCATCGGCGGCGGCAAAGTCCCGCACCCGCCGCAGCAGACGTCCGGCAACCCGGGGGGTGCCCCTGGCCCGGGTGGCGATCTCGGCGGCACCATCCGGCGCCAGGCTCAATCCCAGCTTGCCCGCCGCATGGTTCAGCACCTGGCTGAGTTCGGCGTGAGTATAGAATTCCAGGCGCAGGGGTATGCCGAACCGGTCCCGCAGGGGGGTGGCCAGCAGGCCCGCCCGGGTGGTTGCGGCCACCAGGGTGAAGGGGGCCAGATCAATACGGATCGACCGGGCCGAAGGGCCCTCGCCGATGATCAGGTCCAGGACGTGGTCCTCCATGGCCGGATAGAGGATTTCTTCCACATTTGCGGGCAGACGATGGATCTCGTCGATGAACAAGACGTCCCGGGGTTCCAGATTGGTCAGTATGGCCGCCAGATCCCCGGCCTTGGCCAGGACCGGGCCGGAGGTGGCGCGGAAGTTCACCCCCAGCTCCCGGGCGATGATCTGGGCCAGGGTGGTCTTGCCCAGACCTGGCGGCCCGAACAGCAGGACGTGATCCAGGGCTTCGCCCCGGGCCTTTGCGGCGTCAATGAAGACCGAGAGATTGCCCTTGGCCTGGGCCTGACCGACGAATTCCGCCAGCGTCTGCGGCCGCAGGGCGCGGTCGGAAGGGTCGAGCGGCGCAGGCTCGCCGGAAATCAGCCGCTCGCTCACCGGCCCAGCTCCTGCAGACCGGCCTTGATCAGGGCCTGAACCGTGGCCTCTTCACCCAGACGCAGGGCGGCCTGCTCCACCACCCGGCGGGCATTGATCTCGGCGACCCCCAGGCTCAGCAGGGCAGCGACGGCCTCGCCCACGGCCGAAGGCGGCGGCGGGGCAGAGGCGGTCTGGGCGTGCAAGGCGGCGACCGGACCGTCGCTGATCGGCTTGCCCTTCAGTTCGGTGACAATGCGCTGGGCAAGCTTGGGGCCAACCCCATTGGCCCGGCCCACCGAGGCCTTGTCGTCGCGGGCCACGGCGGCGGCCAGATCCGGCGGCGGCAGGACGTCGAGAACACTCAAAGCCGCCTTGGGTCCGACCCCCTGGATGGACTGCAGCAGGACAAAGGCCCGGCGCTCGTCCCGGCCCAGAAAGCCGTAGAGCTTCATGCCCGTGCTCTCGGCCCATTGGGTTTCCACGTGCAGAACCGTCTCTTCGCCCAGGGCCGGCAGGTGGCCCAGGGTGCGCCCGCCGCAGCGGACCACATAGCCCACCCCGCCCACATCGATCAGGGCCTCTTCCTCGCCGACTTCGGCCACCAGACCCCGCAACCGCCCGATCATGCGGCCGACCTTTCGGTGAGTTGCCGGGCCTTGCGGGCATGGGCGTGGGCAATGGCGACGGCCAGGGCGTCGGCGGCGTCGGCCGTGGTCGGCCCGGCCGTGGGCAGGATGCGGGCGATCATGAAGGCCACCTGGTCCTTGTCGGCGCCGCCGGTTCCCACCACGGCCTTCTTGACCACCTTGGCGGCGTATTCGGCTACGGGCAGGCCGGCCAGGGCAGGCACCAC
>CAIYSH010000339.1 GCA_903928755.1 uncultured Alphaproteobacteria bacterium
GGTGGTCTCGTCGGCGTCATAGCCCATGGACGCCTTCCGCAGGGCATTGCCCGCGGCATAGTGGGAAAACGACTGTGCATGGGAGGCGATATCCTCAAAGGCCTTGCCCAAGGCAAATTCCAGATGGAACCTCTCGTCATCGGTCATGTCGGTCCGGGCCAGTTGCGCCTGCATGGCGGCGCGATCTCCATCGGAGAATTTCACCGTCTTCAGATTGGCCAGGCTCCACCAGGCCTCACCAAGACTGGGCAGAAGTTCCAGCGACCGACGATAGGCGGCAATGGACTCGGACTGCCGCCCGACGGTTTTCAGGGCATGACCGAAACTCATCCAGCCCTTGGGCTGGGCCGGAAACTCCCGCAGCAGGGCCTCATAAACCCCGATGGTCTGCTCATACTCACCCATCTGACCGAGGGCTGCGGCCTGCAGGTTCCTGTAGCCCGGGTTTCTGGGGTCATCCCGCAGCAGGATTTCGACCTCGCCGAGGGCCTGGGCGGCCTTGGTCTGCCGGTAGAGGGCCACTGCCAGATTATGGCGGGCGGCCGTGAATTTCGGCGCCAGGTCCAGGCACCGCACCAAAAGGGCCTCGGCATCTTCATAGCGCCCTAGCCGGGTGGCAATTTCCGCCAGCATGCGCAGGGCAGCCGTCTCGTCCGGCCTCACCCGCAGGAGGTCACGGAGCCGGTGCTCGGCCACGGCAAGCCTACCCTCAGCGAGGGCCCCGCCGGCTTCCAGCAGAATCGGGTCCTGAATGGCAACACCAAGATATCGCGCCTGGGCCTGATCAGCCCCCCGGCTGTCGCCCAGCATACGCCGCTGCTGGGACATGGCGCTCCAGGCCTCCGGCAGGTCGGGCTTGAGCGACACGGTCAGTTCCAGGGCCTTCAGGGCGCCCTGGCTGTCCCCGGCTTCGGCACGGGCAAGACCAAGCTCCATCTGGACAGGCGGCCATGTCGGCTGCGCCGAAGCAAGGGGTTCGAGAATTTCGAGAGCCGCATCCGTCGCGCCCTGCAGCCTGTGGGCCTGGGCCAGAAGCAGAAGGGCGGCTGGATGCCCCGGCGCCACCTGCAGGACTTCACGGGCCTGCTGCCCGGCCAGATCAGGCCTGGCCCCCAGCATGCGAACACCGTGGGCTATGGCAGCATTCAGACCTGCAACCGCCTCGCTCATGCCGGACGTCTCGCCCGCATGGCCTGGGCTATGGTTCCGTCATCGAGCCAGTCCAGCTCTCCGCCGACCGGGACCCCCCGCGCCAGCATGGTCACGGCGACATCGGCCCGGGCCAGGTTTTCCGCCAGATAGTGTGCCGTGGTCTGACCATCCACCGTGGCGGGCAGGGCGAGAACCACCTCGCGGATCTCGCCTTCGGCAGCCCGCGCGACCAGGGAGCCGACACGCAGGGCGTCCGGTCCGACGCCGTCCAGGGCTGACAACAGCCCCCCCAGGACGTGGTAGCGGCCCCGGAAAGCACTCGCCCTTTCCATGGCCCAGAGGGCCCCAACCTCCTCGACAACGCAGATCAGGGCGGGGTCACGACCGGGGTCCGTGCAGATGGCGCAGGGATCCTGTGTGTCCAGGGCACCGCAGATCTGGCAGGTCCGGACCTTGGCAGCAGCCTGTGACAAGGCGTCTGAAAGCGGCAGAAGAAGCTGGTCCCGACGCTTGAGCAGGGCCAGGGCGGCGCGACGTGCAGACCGCGGCCCCAGGCCCGGGAGCCTGGACAGCAGGGCAATCAGCCGCTCGATTTCAGGTCCCGCAGAGGCGGCCAAGACAGACTCCCGTTTTCAAGCCCTGTCGACCCAAGCTCGGCAATGGCGAACCGGGTGACCTTAGGCATATTTGTCCGGAAACGCCCCGTTTTTCACAAAACATGGCGAAAAAGCAGGGTCTGGGCGAAAATCATGGTTAACCGGCCTTTAACAGGGATCGGGTAGGCCTACCCAAATGTTGCGCACCGTCGGTCTGCTTTTGGTCCTGTTGGGACTGGCCAGTGCCTCAGAGGCACAACAGACGCGACCGACGGATCCGCGCCCCGGGGCAGCGCTTGGTCTGCGGGGCGCGTTGTCTGCCCGGACAGCCCCAGGACCTGGCCTGCCTTACCGCCAGCCGGGTGGTTACAGCGCCCCGGGTGCGATCCGGTCCCTGGCCACCGCGGGTGCAGGGCGTAACGCCGCCGCCCAGCAATGCCGCATGACCTGCGCGCAGACCTATTACTTCTGCCTGGCAAACGACCCGGACGTCGATTGCGCTTCCAACTGGAGCCAATGCCGCGTCAGTTGCAGCCGCGCTCCCGAATCCCTGAGCTATTAGGGTTTCCAATCGACCGGCGCGGCCTATAGTGACACCCGTCATTTTCCAGTCCGGGTTCCAATGCCGCAAGTCGTCTATCTACCCCTTGGCAAGCGCGAGCAGACCAAGGTGCAGAACCGCCAGGCCATTCTCAACGCCGCGCGGGAAGTTTTCAGCGAGATGGGCTATGACAATGTGACGGTGCGCGACATTGTCCGGCGCACCGGGCTGGCTGCGGGAACCTTCTACAACTATTACAATTCCAAGGAAGAAGTGGCCGCGGCGCTGTCTGCCGACGGTGCCCGCAGGTTCGCGCCGATCCTGAAGGCCCAGAGGGCGCAGGCGACGGACTGGGAGACCTTTGTTCGCGCCGCCATTGCCGCCTATTTCGATTTCGTAGCGCATGAGCACCAGTCCTGGCTGGCAACACGCTCTGCCGATGAGCGGTCCATTCATGCCCGGAACGAAACTCCGGAAATGCAGGCCGTCTTTTCTGAGGTTCGCGATTGCATTGTCGATGAAATCGCCCGCGGCGGGGCGCGGGGCGTCGACCCGGATTTCCTGGCGGCCGCCTGTATCGGTGTCGCAAGGGAAGTGGCCAATCGCATGCTCCTGCGACGCCCCTACAATACCAAAGCGGCCACCGATTTCGCCGTGACCATGATCCTGAGCGGCGTCAATGGCCTGCAGGACATCTAGACCATGAGCGGTCCGGAATTTGCGTCCCGGGCCCGGGACATGCTGATCGGGAGATCAAACTGATGCGCGCACTGGTCGTCGAGGAACTGGCCGCCGAATACGCCGGATGCGTGGTCAAGGACATGCCCACACCTGATCCGCGGCCGGGGGAGGTGCTGATCAAGGTCAAGGCCTCAGCGGTGAACTTTCCTGACCTGATGCAAACCCGGGGCGAACACCAGCACAAGCCGCAAGTGCCTTTCACACCCGGCATGGAGTTAGCCGGCGAGATCGTGGCCCTGGGCGAAGGAGTCACCCAATGGAAGATCGGCGATGAGGTCGCCGGGGGATCGCGGACCGGTGGCTTTGCGGAATTCGCCTGCAGCCCGGCGGCGGCCCTGCACCGCAAGCCCAAGACCCTGAGCTTTGGCCAGGCGGCCGGCTATCAGGTGGCCTATCTGACCGCCTGGGTCGCCCTGGTCAGCCGGGCCAGGGTCGAGCCCGGGGCCTGGGTCCTGGTGCATGGCGCAGCCGGCGGGGTGGGCCTGGCCTGCGTCGACCTGGCCAGGGTTCTGGGATGCAGGGTGATTGCAGCCTCCGCCTCTGACGAGAAGCTGGCCATCATCGAAAAGGAATATCAGCCCGACGCCATCGTGAACGTCACCAGCGGCTTCAAGGACAGGGTCAAGGAGATCACCGGCGGCCGTGGGGCCGATGTCATCTATGACCCGGTAGGAGGCGACATCTTTGATGAGAGCGTCCGCTGCATTGCCTTTGACGGTGCCATCCTCTCCATCGGCTTCACCTCTGGCCGCCTGCCGGTCCTGCCGGTCAACTATGCCCTGATCAAGGGCTTCTCGGTCATGGGCGTACGGGCCGGGGAATATGGCCGCCAGTTCCCGGAAAAGGGCCGGGCCAACAATACGGCGATCTGGGACCTGGCCGCCGGGGGCAAGGTCCATCCCCGGGTCCACGAGGAATATGGCCTCGATGGCTGGCGCGCCGCCTTCGACACCCTGGCCAACCGCACGGTGGTGGGAAAGACCGTCGTTCGGCCCGATCTCTGATCCTGCCGCAGCCCTGCGTCCAGGGCCGGCAAAATATTGAGTCGTCAGAGTCGGTTGACATCCTCCGACCCATCCCCTATCCCCGCCGCTCGATTTCGACCCGGAGCCATTCACGTGAAGCGCACATTTCAACCCTCCCGTCTCGTGCGCGCGCGCCGTCACGGCTGGCGTGCACGCATGGCCACCAAGAATGGCCAGAAGGTCATCGCCCGTCGGCGCGCCAAGGGCCGCAAGCGGCTTTCCGCTTAATCGACGGAATTATGGGGCGTCCGGATGTCGGAGCCCGACTTTCCCATTACCCGCATCAGGATACGGCCCGATTTTCTCGCGGCCGCCAAGGCAAAATCATGCGCGCGCGGTGCGGTCGTCCTCCAGGCCCGGGCCCGGGACGATGACGCACCAGCCGTGAGGGTCGGATTTACGGCAACCAGAAAAATCGGCGGAGCCGTGGTCCGTAATCGCGCCAAGCGGCGCATGCGGGCCGCTGCCCGGCAATTGGTCCCCCTTTTCGGCCGTCCCGGTCACGACTATGTACTGATTGCGCGCAATGGCGCGCCGACCCGCCCATGGGGCCGGTTGCTTGACGATGTGAAAAGTGCGCTGTTAAGCCTGCGTGCCGATAGCCAGAGCCCCGAAGGCGCGACCACTCGCGCACCTCCTCCTACGATTTGAGTGCGCGCCGCATGCCCGACGACAATTCCAATCGCAATACCTTCATCTTCGCGGTCTGCGCGATTGCCCTGCTGTTTGCCTATCAGGTGCTGGTCATGGGTCCGCAGACCAAGCGGATGCAGGCCGAGCTGAAGGCCCGGGAAACCGCGGCGGCCACCGGTCAGCCCTCGGGCAAGGGCGTTGGCGTGCCAGGCGTTGCCGCAAGGCCGGCCTATGTGTCCAGGTCCACGGCCCTTTCGGCCAGTCCTCGGGCGAGGATTGACACCCCGGCCCTGACAGGATCCATCGCGCTGAAAGGTGCCCGGATCGATGACCTGTTCATGACGGGATATCGCGCCACGATTGACCCCAAGTCCGCCGCCGTCGAACTCCTCCGCCCAGAGGGGACACAGCGGGCCTGGTTCGCAGAGTTCGGATGGGCCGGCGCAAATCTCCCCGGCCTGCCGTCCAGTTCGACCCCGTGGACCCTGACCCAGGGCGACACGCTTGCACCGGGGCACCCTCTGGTGCTGTCCTACAACAACGGACAAGGTCTGGCCTTCACCCGCAAGATCGACGTCGACGACAAGTTCATGTTCACGATCAGTGATACCCTGGCCAATACGACGGCCGGGTCCATCACGGTCGCCCCGTATGCTTCCATTCAGCGCCAGGGCGCCCCGCCACAGGACGCCTCAGGTGCCCACGAAGGCGCGGTCGGCGTGATGGACAAGGTCCTGCAGATGGTGAAGTACAAGGACCTCAAGAAAAACGGCGAAAAGGACTTTACCGCCAGGGGCGGCTGGCTGGGCATTACCGACAAGTACTGGCTGGCAGCCCTGGTTCCTGACCAGCAGGAGCAGATTCACGCGGCCTTCCGGGTGACCCCCACCGCCTCGGTCGACATCTATGAGACCAATTTCCTCGGCCAGCCCCGCGCCGTCGCGGCCGGTAGCCAGATCACCCATGTCAGCCACTTCTTTGCCGGGGCCAAGACCGTTCCGGTCCTGAAGGGCTATGAGACCTCACTCGGCATTCCGCGGTTCGTGGATGCCGTGGACTGGGGAAAACTCTATTTCTTCACCAAGCCGATCTTCTGGATCCTGGAACAATTCTACAATCTGGTCGGGAATTTCGGCCTGGCCATCCTCGCCCTCACCGTCCTGGTTCGTCTGGCCTTCTTCTATCCGGCCAATCTCAGCTACGAATCCATGACCAAGATGAAGAAGATCC
This sequence comes from uncultured Alphaproteobacteria bacterium, assembly GCA_903928755.1. Classification (GTDB taxonomy): domain Bacteria; phylum Pseudomonadota; class Alphaproteobacteria; order Caulobacterales; family Caulobacteraceae; genus Phenylobacterium. Next base: position 5,919 of record CAIYSH010000339.1, read on the forward strand.
AGCCGGAGGTCGAAGCCCTTCGCGGGAAATTCAAGGACGATCCCGCCAAGCAGCAGCAGGAGCTGATGCTTCTCTACCAGAAAGAGAAGATCAATCCGCTCATGGGCTGCCTGCCCATGCTCGCCACCATTCCGGTCTTCCTGGCCCTGTTCAAGGTGCTGTCGGTGTCCATCGAAATGCGCCACGCGCCCTTCTATGGCTGGGTGCAGGATCTTTCAGCGCGCGATCCGTCCACGATCTTCAACCTGTTCGGCATCATTCCCTGGGATCCTTCAACGGCCCCCCTGATCGGCACCCTGCTGGCCGGCAGCCTGCATGTGGGCATCTGGCCCCTGCTCTACGGGTTCACCCAGTGGCTCTCCATGCAGATGAGCCCCCCTGCCCCCGATCCCGTCCAGCAGCGCATGATGCAGTTCATGCCGGTGATCTTCACCTTCGTGCTCAGCCAGTTGGCCGTCGGCCTGCTGATCTATTACACATGGTCAAACGTGCTCACCATCCTGCAGCAATATGTGATCATGCGGCGCTTCAAGGTGGACAATCCCGTTGACGACATACTCGGCCGTCTGACCGGGAAGTCCCCCGGCGCCAAGGCGTGACGTCCGACCCCACAGAGGACCAGCTGGAAGACGCCCGCATCCTGTTTGCGCGCCAGGCGGCGTTCATGATGGGTGCCGTCGCCATGGACGGCCTGCCGCCAGCCGACCTGCCGGAGGTGGCCTTTGCCGGACGCTCGAATGTTGGCAAATCATCGCTGATCAACGGACTGGTCGGCATGAAGCATCTGGCCCGGGCCTCCAACGAGCCCGGCCGCACCCGGGAAGTGAACTTCTTCGTGCTGGACGAGAAACTGCGCCTGGTCGACCTGCCCGGCTATGGCTGGGCGAAGGCCTCCAAGGGGACGGTCAAGCAGTTCCAGAATCTGGGTCGCGACTATCTTCGGGGCCGACCCAACCTGAAGCGGGCCTATCTGCTGATTGACGCCCGGCATGGCCTCAAGGAGGTCGACCTGGAGCCCATGGACGCCTTCGACCGGGCCGCCGTGTCCTATCAGATCGTCCTGACCAAAGCCGACAAGATCAAACCCCACGAAGTGGACGCCGTGGTCGCCAGGACCCAGGCCGCCATTGCCAAACGCCCCGCAGCCTTTCCAAAGGTCCTGGCAACATCGTCGGAAAAGGGAACCGGCCTGCCCGAGCTCCGCGCCGAGATCGCTGCAGCCTGTGGCGTGGTTGCCTGAGGCCTTTTCCTGCGGGGGGAAATCTCCCAAGGGGGCTCCCGATGATTTCAGGGTCTGGCGTGACCCGGGGTGAAGGCGTTTAATCGGGTCTGACATCTTTCCCCGGAGACCCCAGCCATGCTCGATACCGCCCAACGCGCCTGTTATGACGCCGACCTGGACCTGTTCCGCGATCAGGTCCGCAAGTTCTACGCCCAGCACCTCATCCCGAATCTGGATCGCTGGGAAGAAGAAGGTGTTGTGGACCGTGCCTTCTGGCTGGCCTGCGGCGAGGCCGGAATTCTCTGCCCGCAGGTGCCGACCGAATATGGCGGGCTTGGCCTGGACTATCGCTATAATGCGGTGATCGGCGAAGAGCTGTCCTATGCGGGGTCCAGCGCCGGTATTACCCTGCAGTCCGACATCGTCGTCGACTACATCATCAATTACGGCTCGGAAGAACAGAAGCAGCGCTGGCTTCCAGGCATGGTGTCGGGCGAAGTGATCAGCGCCATCGCCATGACTGAACCCGGGGCGGGTTCAGACCTGCAGGGTGTCAGGACGTCTGCGGTCCGGGACGGCAATCACTACGTGATCAATGGGTCGAAAACCTACATCACCAATGGCCAGAGCGCCGACCTGATCGTCCTGGTGGCCAAGACGGATCCGGACAAGGGTTCAAAGGGCACCTCCCTCATCCTGGTAGAATCCGACCGCAGCGGCTTCAAGCGCGGCCGCAACCTCGACAAGATCGGCCAGAACTCGGCCGACACCTCCGAACTGTTCTTCGAGGATGTCCGGGTTCCCATCACCAACTGCCTGGGCGAAGAGAACAAGGGCTTCATCTATCTGATGACCCAGTTGCCCCAGGAACGCCTGCAGATCGCCATTGCCGGCCAGGCAGGCGCGCAGCGGGCTTTTGACGAGGCCGTGAAGTTCACCAAGGAACGCAAGGCCTTCCGCCAGACCGTCTTCGACTTCCAGAACACCCGCTTTACCCTCGCTGGCCTTAAGGCCAAGCTGCAGGCAGGGTGGGCCCACCTGGACTGGTGCATGGCCAAGCACCTCAAGGGCGAGCTGAATGCCGGCGAAGCCTCTGCGGCCAAGCTCTTCCATACCGAACTGCAGTGGGAAGTCTGCGATGCGGCCCTGCAACTGCATGGCGGCGCGGGCTATATGAATGAATATCCGATTGCCCGCCTCTGGCGCGACGCCCGGGTCCAGAGGATCTATGGCGGCACGTCCGAGATCATGAAGGAAGTGGTGGCGCGGACACTCTGACCGCGCCGATCCTCAGGGGCGGCGGACCGTATCGCCGCCCTTCATCACGAAGACAGGATGCTGCAGCAGGGTGACGTCTTTCAGGGGGTCGCCCGCCACGCCCACCAGATCGCCCCAGGCACCGACCTTGACCTGGCCGACATCCTTGCCCTGACCCAGAGCTTCGGCAGCAGTGATGGTTGCGGACTGGATGGCCTGCAGGGGCGTGGCACCCCACTGGACCATGGTGGCAAACTGTCTGGCATTGTCGCCGTGGGGATAGACCCCGGCATCGGTGGAATAGATCATCTTCACGCCAGCCTTCAGGGCCTTCTGGTAGTTCTGACGCTGGATCAGGCCGATGTCGCGATCCTTCTGCAGGTTCTCTTCCAGAACGCCGTTCTTCTTGCCCTCGGCCTGGGTGTAGTCGGTATTGTAGATATCCATACCGAAATAGGTGCCCTTCTGGACGGCCAGCTTGATGCCTTCGTCGTCCACCAGGCTGACATGTTCGATGGTGTCGACCCCGGCCAGGATGGAAGCCTTGATTCCGGAGGCACCGTGGGCGTGGGCGGCGACCTTCATGTCAGCGGCGTGGGCCTCATCGACAATGGCCTTGATCTCCTCGAAGGTCAGCTGTTGTGCGCCCGGCGTATCACCATGGGAAAAGACCCCGCCCGTCGCGCAGATCTTGATGACCTGGGCCCCATATTTGTGCAGTTGGCGGACCATCTGCCGACCCTGGTCGGGGCTGTCGATGACGGCATAGCCCTTCTGGTTCATGGACGGCGGGAAGAAGGTCGAATCACAGTGTCCGCCGGTAGCCCCTATGGCGTCCGTGGCTGTGATGACCCGCGGGCCGGCGACAAACCCCGCACTGATGGCCTGGCGGAGGCCAACATCGGCGAAATTGTCCGCGCCGACATTTCGGATGGTCGTAAACCCGGCATCTAGGGTTCGCCTGGCGTGGGTCGTGGAGATCACTGCCCAGAAACTGTCGGTAAAGAGCAGGGCGTTGAATCCGCTGTAGAGTGGCGATGACGTGATGTGGGTATGCATGTCGATCAGCCCGGGCAGAAGGGTGACGCCAGGCAGATCAACTTTTTCCGCATCTCCGGGAAGGGCATCGCCCTGATGGCCAACCGAGGCGATACGGCCATCGACGACGATCACCAGAGGCTTGTCGATCTCCTTGCCGGTGGCGACGTCCAGCAGCTTTTCAGCCGTTACGGCAACGGTCCGGGCCTGGCTTTCGCCAGCGCAGAAAGCCAGGAGCGATGTGGTGGCGAGGAGGGCGAGCAGGCGCATGAAAACTCTCGATGAAAACGGATTTTCCCATAGCTAGCACGACGCGTGATTTTGTGGACAGGGCCATGATGATGCCTGCCGCGTGACAGACCGGTCCGGGTCCGCTATCGGAGCGCTCCGACAGGTGGAAGGGGCGAGAGTTGAGCCAGACGTCAGACCGGGAGTCCCGCTCCGAAGAGCAGGGATGGGCAACTGCCAAAACCCTGGCCGAGGCCCTGCCTTTCATCCAGCAATATGACCGCGAAACCGTCGTCATCAAATATGGCGGCCATGCCATGGGCCAGGAAGAGACCGCCAAGCTCTTCGCTGCCGACGCGGTCCTGCTGAAGCTGCTGGGTCTGCACCCCGTCGTCGTCCACGGGGGTGGACCCCAGATTTCCCGGATGCTGGACAAGGCCGGGGTCAAGTCGACCTTCGTCGACGGCCTGCGCGTCACCGATGAAGCGACCATGGAAGTGGCCGAAATGGTGCTGTCCGGGGCCATCAACAAGGAAATCGCCAACTGGATCACCCTGGCCGGTGCCGAGGCCGATGTGCGCGGCGTAGGCCTTTCGGGCAAGGATGCGCGACTGATCACCGTGGAAAAGGTGACCCGGACCAAGAAGGACCCTGACAGCCTGATTGAACAGGTGGTGGACCTTGGTTTCGTGGGCGAGCCCACCCGGATCGATCCGCAACTGATCGAAGGGCTGATCTCGGCTGATCATGACTACATCCCGGTCATTGCACCCATAGGCGTGTCGGTGACCGGCCAGACCTATAATATCAATGCCGATACCGTGGCCGGTGCCCTGGCCGGCGCCCTTCACGCCAAGCGCATGCTGCTGCTGACCGATGTGGCCGGCGTGCTTGGGGCTGATGGCGAACTCATCCGCCAGCTCACCGTGGCCGAGGCCCGGGAGGCCATCGCATCCGGCGTCGCCTCGGGCGGCATGATCCCCAAGCTGGAAACCGCCATAGCGGCGGTGGAGGCTGGTGTGGAAGCCGTGGTCATTCTGGATGGTCGCCGGGCGCACGCCATGCTGGTCGAGCTGTTCACCGAACACGGGTCGGGCACGCTCATCACCGCATGAGCCCGGACCTAGCCCACATAGACACCTGGCTCTTCGACCTGGACAATACCCTCTATCCCGAGGAATCGGGGTTCATGAAGCAGGTCGAGGGCGCGATGACCGACTTTGTTGCCCGGGCCGTAGGCCTGCCGCACGACGAAGCCTATGTCCTGCAGAAGAAATATTTCGCCGAGCATGGTCTGACCCTGAAGGGGCTGATGCTCAATCACGGGACAGACCCGGCCGACTTCCATGCCCTGTTCCATGACCTGTCCCTGGATGTGCTGGCCAGGGATCACGACCTGCTGGACGCCCTGCAGGGCCTGCCGGGCAAGCGGTTCATCTTCACCAATGCGGACGACCGGCACGCCGAACGGGTTCTGGAGCATCTGGGTCTGACAGACCTTTTCGACGCGGTCTTCCACATCCATTCCTTCGGCTTTGCGCCCAAGCCCGATCCCGTGGGTTTCGAGCGGATGATCGCTGCCCATGGGATTGATCCCCTGGCCACGGCCTTCTTTGAAGACAGCGAACGCAATCTGAAGCCCGCCAAGGACCTGGGCATGACCACGGTCATGGTCGGGCCCCGGGCCGCAGGGACCGCCGCACCCTTTATCGACTACAAGACCGCCAAGCTCGCGCCCTTCCTTAAAAGCGCCCGTCTGAGAGAAACCTGAACATGTCCAGTGATCTGAAGTCCGTCATCGAAGCCGCCTGGGATGTCCGGGATACCCTGAACACCGCCACCAAGGGCGAGGTCCGGGAGGCCGTCGAGGAAACCCTGAACCAGTTGGACGCCGGAACCCTGCGGGTCGCCAGCCGCGGCGATGACGGGGTCTGGACCACCCACCAGTGGGCCAAGCAGGCCATTCTCCTGTCCTTCCGCCTGACGGCCAACACCCTGATGGAAGCCGATGCGCCCGGCCCCTACTGGGACAAGGTGCCGTCCAAGTTCACCGGCTGGGACGCCGCCAGATTCGAGGCCGCCGGCCTTCGCGCCGTGCCCGGCTGCGTCGCCCGCCGGGGCAGCTTCATCGCCCGCAATGTGGTGCTCATGCCTTCCTTCGTGAACATCGGCGCCTATGTGGATGAGGGCACCATGGTCGATGGCTGGGCCACGGTCGGCTCCTGCGCCCAGATCGGCAAGAACGTGCACCTGTCCGGCGGCGCCGGCATTGGCGGCGTGCTGGAGCCCCTGCAGGCCAACCCGACCATCATCGAGGACAACTGCTTCATCGGCGCCCGGTCCGAAGTGGCTGAAGGCGTCATCGTCCGGGAGGGTAGCGTCCTGTCCATGGGGGTCTATCTGACCTCCACCACCCCGATCGTCGATCGCAGGACCGGCGAGGTCATCACCGGCGAAGTGCCACCCTATTCCGTGATCATGTCCGGCAGCCGGCCGAGCCCGCACGAGGGCATGCCCTCGACCTATTGCGCGGTGATCATGAAGACCGTCGCGATCGAGCCCATGGTGTAGATCATGAAAATCACGGCAAACGTCACACCCGTTAGGGCCGAGTAGGTGAGAAATCCGAGCTTTGCTACCGTGGGGGATAGTTTTTGGTAGCCTAGGCTTAAGCCCATTACCAC
>CAIYSH010000340.1 GCA_903928755.1 uncultured Alphaproteobacteria bacterium
CGCCGACGTGGAGCACGTCTACACTTTCGCCGACGACAATCAGGTCATGGTGACCGCCCGGTTCAAGGTCGGCGTAGATCCAGATGCCGCCGCGGTGCGCATCCACGAGAAGATCCGCGCCAATTACGACCGGATCCCGGCCGGCATCCCGGAGCCCCTGATCCAGACCCGGGGCATCAATGATGTGCCAAGCCTTGTCCTAACCCTGTCGCCCAGGCCGGATGCGGCGGGTCAGTGGACCGATCAGGCCCTCTACGACCTCGCTGGCAAGCTCCTGACCGAAGTGTCCAAGGTCGATAATGTCGGCCTGACCTTCATTGTGGGCGGTCGTCCCCAGGAGATCCGGATTGAGCCGGACCCCGCAAGGCTTGCCCAGCATGGGGTGTCCCTAGGGGCCCTGATGGATACTGTGCGGCAAGCCAACCGCGCATTCCCCGCCGGGCAGGTCCGTAATGGCGGCCAGGCGGTTGACATCACCGCAGGACTGACACTCGCCAGCGCCACCCAGATTGGTCTCCTGGCCCTGCCCTCGACGAAGGGAGAGGCCGTCTATGTCCGGGACGTCGCCCATGTGATCGAGGCGCCTCGCGAAGATCAGGCCAGGGCCTGGCGCTATGCCCGGGTCGGCCAGGGCTGGAGTGAGACTCCTGCCGTCAGCCTGGCCATCGCCAAGCGCAAGGGCGCAAACGCCGTTGTCGTCTCCCAGGCCGTGCTAATGCGCGTGGAAGCCTTGAAGGGGTCCCTACTGCCAGACAGCCTCGATGTGGCGGTGACCCGCGACTACGGCGCGACAGCCAACGAAAAAGCCAATGAGCTGCTCTTCCACCTTGGGCTTGCCACCCTTTCCATCGTCGTCCTGATCGGCTTCGCCATCGGCTGGCGGGAGGCGGGGGTGACGGCCGTGGTCATACCGACGACCATTCTCCTGACCCTCTTCGCCTCGAACCTGCTGGGCTACACCATCAACCGGGTCAGCCTGTTTGCCCTGATCTTTTCCATCGGTATCCTGGTCGACGACGCCATTGTCATGATCGAGAACATCGCCCGGCACTGGGCCATGGCGGACGATCGCAGCCGGGTCGACGCCGCTGTCGACGCCGTGGCCGAGGTTGGTAATCCCACCGTGGTCGCCACCCTGACCGTGGTGACAGCCCTTCTGCCCATGCTCTTCGTCTCTGGCCTGATGGGCCCCTACATGGCGCCAATCCCGGTCAATGCCTCGGCGGCCATGGTCTTTTCGTTCTTCGTCGCCGTGCTCATCGCCCCTTGGCTGATGGTCAGGTTCGCCAGAAAGACTCTCACGGCAGGCGGCGACCATCATGACGAAGGCAAGCTCGGGGCCATCTACCGCCAGGTCGCCTCCAGGGTCATCGGGACCCGCAAGTCGGCCTGGACCTTCCTGATCAGTGTTGGCGTCGCCACCCTGCTGGCTTGCGCCATGTTCGCCACCAGGACCGTGACGGTGAAGCTCCTGCCCTTCGACAACAAGTCCGAGCTGCAGGTGGTCCTGGACATGCCGGAAGGAACGTCCCTCGAGGCGACCCAGAGAGCCCTGTCGGACGCTGCGGTCATCACTGGCACCCTGCCTGAAGTGACCGCCATCGACGCCTACGCGGGGACGGCTTCGCCCTTCAACTTCAACGGCCTTGTCCGCCACTACTATCAGCGCAACCGGCCGGAGATGGGCGATCTGTCCATCGGTCTGGCGGCCAAGGATGAGCGCCACCGGTCCAGCCACGCCGTCGCCCTGGATCTTCGTCAGAAGCTGACAAAGGTCGATTTGCCCGTCGGTGCCGCCATCAAGGTGGTCGAGGCGCCTCCGGGCCCGCCGGTCATGTCCACCCTGTTGGCCGAGATCTACGGCCCTGACGCCAAGAGCCGCCGCGCTGTTGCTGAACGGGTCAAGGCCGCCTTCCACGCCGTGCCCTATATTGTCGACATCGATGACAGTTATGGCCAGCCAAGGCCGGGCCTGAGATTAGTCCCCGATCGCGACCGGCTGGAGGCCCTGAAGGTCAGCGACCGCGATGTCTACGACTCCATTTCCGCCGCCCTGAGCGGCCAGGTTCTGGGCTATGCCCACAGGGGCGAAGGTCGCGATCCTCTGGAAATCTCCGTTCGACTTCCTCAGTCAGCGCGCACCTGGGGGGAAGGTCTGTCCTCCATGCCGGTGGCTGTTTCGCAGGGCGGTGGGCGTCTTGTCTCCCTGGGCGAGGTTGCAACGGCGTCCAATGAGCCCGGCTCCACCCACATCTTCCGCCGGGATGGACGTGACGTCGACATGATCATGGGCGAGCTGGCTGGCGCTTATGAGGCGCCGATCTACGGGATGATGGCCGTCGACAGCATCCTGAAGCAGGCCGACTGGAAGGGCGCTGAAAAGCCGGCCATCCTCTTGCACGGTCAGCCGACCGATGAGCGCAAGCCCTCGGTTCTGTGGGACGGGGAATGGGAGATCACCTGGGTGACCTTCCGTGACATGGGCGCTGCCTTCGGCGTGGCGATCCTCGGCATCTATGTGCTGGTGGTCGCCCAGTTCAAAAGCTTCCGCCTGCCCCTGATGATCCTGACGCCCATCCCCCTGACCCTGGTGGGCATTGTCATCGGCCACATCATTTTCAGAGCCCCCTTCACCGCCACCTCCATGATCGGCTTCATCGCCCTTGCCGGGATCATTGTGCGAAACTCCATCCTGCTTGTGGACTTCATCCGTCACAGCCAGGGTGACGGTCGCCCCCTGCGCGAAGTCCTGCTGGAGGCCGGAGCCATCCGGTTCAAGCCGATCGTTCTCACCGCCGCCGCCGCCATGATCGGCGCGGCGGTCATCCTCACTGACCCGATTTTCCAGGGTCTGGCCATTTCCCTCTTGTTCGGGCTTGCCTCATCGACCCTGCTGACCGTTCTGGTCATTCCGGCGATTTATGTTGTCCTGCGGGATGACGGCATCCCGCTTGGGAAACCCCCTGCATGAAGACCCAGCAGGCTCAATCTTGATCCTTTATGCGCATGTTCTACAATGGTCACATGATCATCCAGGAATCCGGGCGGACGGTGCCAGACCTTTCAGAACTGGCGGACAGCGCCCATTCGGCGGCGAGGCTGTTGAAGCTGCTTGCCAGTGAGCAGAGACTTCTGCTGCTGTGTCGTCTGATCGAAGGCGAAACCTCGGTGGGCGAATTGGCGCAACACGCCAGATTGGCCCAGTCAGCGGCGTCCCAGCACCTTGCAAAAATGCGCGCTGAGGGTTTGGTTGCCACCAGGCGGGATGCCCAGACCATCTTCTATCGTCTTGCCGATCCGGCCGCTGTGCGGGTGCTCGACACACTCTGCGACATCTATCGCAGGAAATAATCCGGGTGATGACAGACGCCAATCTGCCAATCTGCGTCGCGGCGCTCTACCAGTTCACGAGGATAACCGACTGTGAGGGCCTACGTGCTGAACTTGCGACTGTCTGTGCCAGCAGCGGCGTACTTGGAACATTACTGGTTGCTCCTGAAGGCCTGAACGGCACCATTGCAGGAGCACCGGACGGCATACAGTCTGTCGTGGCGCATATCCGGGCCTTACCGGGCTGCAGCCGCCTTTCGGTCAAATTCTCCAGCGCAGAGACCCCACCCTTCTACCGGATGAAGGTCAGGTTGAAGCGCGAGATCGTTACCATGGGACAGCCCGACATTGATCCGCTCAGGGATGTTGGTCACTATGTCCCGTCGGCAGACTGGAATGCCCTGATCAGCGATCCCGACACTGTATTGATCGACACCCGAAATGCTTATGAGGTCCGGATCGGAACCTTTGCCGGGGCCATTGATCCGGGAACAACCTCATTTCGCGAGTTTCCCGACTGGTTCCGCACCCACAGGGAGACCCTGCTGGCCGGTCGGGCATCGCCGAAGGTCGCCATGTTCTGCACGGGCGGCATACGTTGTGAGAAATCGACCGCCTTTCTGAAGGCCGAGGGCATTGACGCTGTCTACCATCTCGAGGGCGGGATCCTGAAATACCTGGAAACGACGCTGCCGGCCGAAAGCCTCTGGCAGGGCGAGTGCTTCGTCTTCGACCAGCGTGTTTCAGTAGGCCAGGGGCTGGCCCTGGGGACCCATGCCCTCTGCCACGCCTGCCGCCTTCCAGTCAGCCCGGAAGATCAGACATCGGAACTCTACGCGGAGGGTGTGAGTTGTCCTGCCTGTTTCGGTCAGCGCGATCCCGGGCGTCTGCAAGGATACCAGGAGCGGCAGCGGCAGATCACGCTTGCAGCGGCGCGAGGACTGGATCATCTGGGAGCCAGCAATGCCGACAGGCGAAGGAAGACCGGATTGGCTCCGGGAACCATGACTGAAGATCATCCCGGGAGGGACAAGTGACCAACGCCCCGACTATCCTCCAGATCACCCACCTCGCCTGGGGCGTGAAACAGAGTTTCCGCGGTTATGTCGAAGGTGCCGGGGGAACGATTACGATCGGGAGCGGGGCTGAACGCACGTCAGATGGCGGCTTCAGCTTTCCAGTCGATGAGGCGGCACTCTACCTGAATGCCGACGGACAACTGGAAGGCCGCGCTACTTTCCAGGGCGAGGTCAGTTTCAAGGCGCATGGTGGCATGCTCAATGTATTCCTGGCTGAGCCCATACTGGAAATCAGTGGCATGGAGGCCAGCCTTACGGTTGCTGATACGCCTTCCCGGAAATACAGGACCGAGGTGGCCCTGCTGGATCTTGCAGCCATGACCCGTGACGATGCGGGTCGTCTGGTGCTCCCCACTGCGCTTGCCATGCACGGCATTCAGTGGCTTGGAGATCACTATCCGCTGAAGGCACACCTGGATCCCGCAATCCTTTTTCTGGGTTAGGTCTGGACGAGGCGTTTTGGAGATATTCCGGCCAGCCTTACTTGGCCGACTTGTTCGGCCTGCAAGGCTGTCCAGGATCACTTAAAGTTTTGCGGAGCTCCCATGCGTAAATCCCTATCCCTCGTCACAGCAGCTTCGGTCGCAGCGCTCTTGCTGGGGGGATCAGGTTCCGCCTGGGCCCAGGATGGGACACCTGCAGCCGTTTCTGCGCCTTCTGGACCTGCTCTTTCGGAAGATGCCCGTTTCACAACCTTTCTCGACGGGGAGTTTTCCCAGGAAGTTGCGCTTCGCCCCCAGCTGGCCACCCGGCTGGGCCTGAAGGATGGGCAGGACCGGCTTGATGATATCAGCGATGCCGGACTGCTGAACCGCCTGGTCTGGCGGCGCGGAAGCGTGGCGAAGATGAAGGCGCAGTTTGACCGGGCCAAACTCTCGGCAACGGCCCAGGCAAATTACGACATCTGGTCTCAGGAGCTGGATCGGGCTGAGCTCACCTACAGATACCGTCGCTATCAGCCCCCCTTCTATTCCTTCCTCTACTCGGTCCATTCCGAGTTGCCCAATTTCCTGATCAACACCCATCTGGTGCAGTCAGCCTCCGATGCACGCGCCTACAGTGCCCGTCTGAGGGCCCTGCCGAGCGTACTCGACATCGCCATTTCCCAGAGCCGGCGGTCAACGGCTCAGGGGATCAAGGCACCGAAGTTCGAAATTGAGCGGGTGATTGCCGGAAGCCAGTTGCTGACCAGCGGGGCCCCCTTCGATAGCGGTCCCGACTCACCCCTCTGGGCCGACATCAAGGGCAAGATCGGAAAGCTGCAGGCTTCAGGCAAGATCTCCGGGGCAGAGGCCGACGCCCTGCTGGACGAGGCCCGACAATCCCTGCTGGGTATTGCCCCCGCTTATCAACGGGTCATCGCCTGGGCCCGGGGTGAGCTGCCAAGCGCCCCCTCTGGCCGGACAGGTGCAGTTTCATTGCCGGGCGGAAGTGC
>CAIYSH010000341.1 GCA_903928755.1 uncultured Alphaproteobacteria bacterium
GCCACCCTGGCCTTCGACGCCATCGGCGGCGGCAAGCTGGCCGGCCAGATCCTCACCTGCATGGAAGCGGCCGCCAACCAGACCGCCACCGTCTACAGCCGCTATGGCTCCAGCACCTACAAGCAGGTCTACATCTATGGCGGCCTCAACACCGGCCCGACCGAGCTGAACCGCAGCTTCGGCATGATGTGGGGCCTGGGCGGCTGGCTGCTGACCCCCTTCCTGATGAAGATCGGTGCCGAAGCCGCTGCGGCCCTGCGCGCCCGGGTCGCCGCCGAGATCAAGACGACCTTTGCCAGCCACTATACCCAGGTCGTCTCCCTGGCCGGGGCCTTGGACCTTGACGCCATCGCTGCCTATAACCGCAAGGCCACGGGCGAGAAGTTCCTGATCAACCCCAGCCTCTAAACCCTAATTCAAAGTGTTAGAGCATGTTTCGATCCGATAACCGGTTCCCACTTATCGGAACATGCTCCAGGGCACCGCGTCCATGAGCGATCAGTTTGATTATATCGTCGTGGGCGCGGGATCGGCCGGGTGCGTCCTGGCCAACCGGCTGTCGGAAGACCCCAAGCACACGGTCCTGGTCCTGGAGGCCGGGGGCAATGACGACTGGATCTGGTTCCACATTCCCGTGGGCTACCTGTTTTCCATCGGCAATCCCCGGGCCGACTGGATGTTCCAGACCGACCCGTCCCCGGGCCTGGCCGGACGCAGCCTGAACTATCCCCGGGGCAAGGTGCTGGGCGGCAGCTCGGCCATCAATGCCATGATCTACATGCGCGGCCAGGCCGCCGATTATGAGGGCTGGCGGCAGATGGGGCTGGAGGGCTGGGGCTGGGGCGATGTCCTGCCCCTGTTCCTGGCCCAGGAGGATCACGTCGCGCCGCCCGACGACCTGCACCGTCAGGGGGGCGAGTGGCGGGTCGACTATCCCCGCATGACCTGGAAGGTGCTGGATGCCTTTGGCGAGGCCGCCTCCATGGCCGGCATTCCCCAGGTGCCCGATTTCAATGGCGGCGACAATTTCGGCTCCGGCTATTTCCAGGTGAACCAGAAGAATGGCCGCCGGTGGAGCGCCGCCAGCGCCTTCCTCAAGCCGGTCCTCTACCGCCAGAACCTGCAGGTGGAAACCGGCGTCAAGGTCAGTGAAATCCTCATCGAGAACGGCCGGGCCGTGGGCGTGGCCTGGCTGAAGGATGGCGAACGGTTCGAGGCCCGCTGTGCCGCAGAGGTGGTGCTGGCCGCGGGCGCTGTGGGCACTCCCAACCTGCTGGAGCTGTCAGGCCTAGGCGATGCCAACCGCCTGAGCGCCATGGGCCTGAGCCCCAGGGTCCACGCCCCGGGGGTGGGCGAAAACCTGCAGGACCACCTGCAGATCCGGCCCTATTACAAGGTCAGCGGCGTGCCGACCATGAACGCCCTCTATGCCTCCTGGTGGCGGCGGCCGCTTATGGCCCTGGAATACGCCCTGCTGCGCCGCGGCCCCATGTCCATGGCGCCGTCCCAGTTCGGGGCCTTTGCCTATTCCTCGGCCGAGTTTGAAACCCCCAACCTGCAGTTCCACGTCCAGCCCCTGTCCCTCGACCGGTTTGGCGAAGACCTGCATCCCTTTCCGGCCATCACGGTCAGTGTCTGCAATCTGCGCCCCACCAGCCGCGGATCGATCCACATCGCCTCGGCTGACCCCTTTGCCGCCCCGCAGATCCAGCCCAACTACCTCTCGACCCCCCAGGACGAGCAGGTTGCGGTCGACTCCCTGAAACTGGTGCGCCGGATAGTGGCCCAGTCACCCCTCCAGGCCTTCAGCCCCCGTGAGCACAGGCCAGGGCCGGAGGCGCGTTCCGATGCCGACCTGCTGGCCGCGGCCCGGGCCCTGGGCACCACCATCTTCCACCCGGTGGGCACGGCCAGGATGGGCCGGGCCGACGACCCCATGGCGGTGGTGGACGCCCAGCTGCGGGTGAGGGGGGTCAAGGGTCTGCGCATTGCCGACGCCTCGGTCATGCCGACCATCACTTCGGGCAATACCAACTCGCCCACCATGATGATCGCCGAAAAAGCCGCACGCATGATGCTGGCCGCCCGCTGAGAATTCTGCGATGAGGGCGTGTCCCGGCGGAACCGCGCCGAGTCTCCTCAGGAGAGGCCCATGAAGCCGCCCCCCAAGCGCCTGTCCGACCTCAAGGGCGGAAGCCCCCAGGCCTCCAAGACCTTCGCCCCGCCCACCCCCAAGGTCTCCCGCCAGACCAAGGCCAAGGTGCTGACGCCTGCGGAGAAGGCGGCCTTCCTGGCGTCGCGGCCGGATTTGAAATCCTAGATCACGCCATCATTGGCGAGTGCGGTGTGTATGATTACGCACCCGTTCCTTGACATTTGCGTCTATCGTGCGCATAAGTGCGCACGTGAATAGCCGGGACATCATCAAGGCGCTTGAGGCGGACGGGTGGTTCCA